>JBHIFB010000021.1:0-30709 GCA_046760905.1 Candidatus Glassiibacteriota bacterium
GTTTCACTTCCAAGATACGTCACCGTATTTGTGAAACGCAGCACTAAGTTCCAGGGAAAAATGGGGAAAGTCCTCTAAGGTGAAGGATTGACATGCCTGACTCGTTTTTTTAATTATTATTGAAAACTTCTGATTCTCCAATCAGACTTGACCATGAGGGTGCCAGGGTGACTCCACGAAAAAGCAAATCGAAAGCCAAGCTCGATGATACGCTGGCGAAGGGTTCGATTCTTGTAGTCGACGATGAACCCGACATGCGTGATTTCCTCAGCGAAACATTAAAAAGAAGCGGCTACGATGTTGATTCCGCTTCGAACGGAGCTGTTGCCCTCAACAAGGTGAAGAGGGCTTACTATGACATGGTGATTACCGATTTGAAGATGCCGAGAGCCACGGGGATCGAGGTGTTGAGGGAGGCGAAGAAGAGGAGCCATAACACCGAAGTCGTGATGATAACCGGCTATGGCACGATCACAAGCGCCGTCGAGGCCATGAAGGAGGGGGCATTCGACTACATCACGAAGCCATTTTCAAGGGATGAGATCAAGCTAGTGATCGACAAAGCCTTCGAATTCCGGAGGCTTGTTGATGAGAATGCATGGCTTCACAGGGAGCTTGAAGACAAGTACAGTTTCTCGAACATCATCGGCAAGAGCAAGGTGATGCACGAGGTCTTTGAGACGATCTCGCTCGTTGCTCCGGCACGATCGACGATTCTTGTGCAGGGTGAAAGCGGTACCGGAAAGGAGCTTGTGGCAAAAGCAATTCACTATAACAGCCCCCGAAAGACCGCTCCATTCATCAGGGTAAACTGTGCAGCGATACCTGACAGCCTTATGGAGTCCGAGCTCTTCGGCCACGAGAAGGGCGCTTTCACGGGGGCGATCAGGAGGGCAAGGGGCAGATTCGAGAAGGCTAACGGTGGCACACTGCTTCTCGATGAGATAAGTGAAATGAGCCCCAACCTTCAGTCGAAGCTCCTCAGAGTCCTGCAAGAGATGGAATTCGAGAGGCTCGGTGACGGTCCCACGCAGAGAGTCGATGTGCGGATTATTGCAACAACCAACCGGAATCTACGAGAGGAAATATCTAAGGAACGGTTCAGAGAGGACTTATTTTACAGACTGAACGTCGTGCCGATAATTCTACCTCCTCTCAGGGAGAGAAAAGAGGACATTCCTCTGCTTGTGGAGCATTTCATCGAGAAGTATGCGAGGGAGAATTCAAAGAAGATAGAGGGTATCACTACCGACGCGATGAAGAAACTGATGGACCATAGCTGGCCCGGTAATGTTAGGGAACTCGAGCATTGTATAGAAAGAGCTGTGGTGATTGTGCAGGATGGAAAGATAGTTCCGAAATATTTGAACATCGAGGAGCCGGTAGGTCTAGGTAAGCCACGCTTGCAGAATTTCAAGGGAATGAAGCTCGAAGAGGTGGAGAAGATAACCATCCTGGATGCCCTGGAGCGGCACGAGGGTAATAAGACCTTGGTAGCCAAAGAATTGGGGATAAGTGTGAGGACACTGAGAAACAAGCTAAACAAGTACGAGACGAAGGAGAGTCGAAAAAAGACGAGAAAGAAATAATTAAGGATTGTCATTTTGATACTTAAATAGAGATTTTTCATAGCATAATGGCTCATTGTGATACACATTTAAATATGTTTTTACAATGCTGTATCCATATGGCCCGTTTCTGGCTCTCGTGAGCTGGACATTCAGTTCGACACTCATTTTTCTACCGTCCTATCCTTTTGCAATATAAAAGGATAGGGCGTTCTGTTTGAAATGAAAATCCGATGCGCTTGTGGGAATATTTCTTGCTTCCAGACGTTTCGAACGTTGTAGCTTTAAAGGTTACAGCGGAGGATGAATATATATGGCTTACGTCGGATTCGACATAGGTTCGATCAGTCTCAAGCTCGCCGTGCTCTTTGAGCAGACAGAAAGGGAGTACTACGAGAAACTCATAAACGGCTGCCCCGAATATTTTTTCTCATCCGGACAGGCTCAGTCGGGAAGAGAGGAGCCCTTGATAGCCGTTTCGAGATACAGGAGGGCCATGGGGGAGCCGATTAAGGCCCTGGATTTGCTCCTTACCGAGCTCTTCAGGCTTTTTCCGGTATCGAAGGTTCAAGGATTCCGCGGGACTGGATCAGGTGGGAGGCTGGCGGCGAGACTCCTTGGTGTGAAGTACGAAAACGAGTTTTTGGCGATCACAAGAGGCATTGCCACACTCCATCCCGATGTGCTCACCGTTTTCGAAATGGGCGGGGAGAACTCGAAGCTCATCAACCTCGAGAAGGATGAGAAAGGATTCATTAATATACAGGATTATTCTACGAATGGGGATTGCGCAGCCGGCACCGGTTCGTTCATGGACCAGCAGGCCAAGAGGATGGGTTATGACATAGAAGATGTCGGAGATATCGTAATGGATGCCAGCAAAGCTTCCAAGATAGCCGGCAGGTGCTCTGTCTTTGCCAAATCCGATATGATTCATGTCCAGCAGAAGGGTGACCAACCGCCGGAGATTTTGAAAGGACTCTGTGAGGCGGTCGTCAGGAACTTCAAGGCCAGCATTGCAAAGGGGAAGAAGGTGAGTCCCAGAGTGGCCATACTAGGCGGAGTCGCGAAGAACAAGGGTGTAATGAATGCGATGAAGGAAACGTTCGGACTATCCGATGAGGAATTTTTCATCCCCACCTATTACGCATGGATTGGCGCCATAGGGGCCGCTAAAATAGCCATGGATGAAGATGAAAGAATCGGAAGCCTGGATTCAGGTTCCCTCCAGAGTTACCTCGAGGAAAGAGTCGTCGATTTTGATACTTCAGAACCCCTCTCTCTTGAGAACGTGATCCTTCTCCGGGACCGCATCCCCCCTTATGAGTTGGACTGCCAGGATGAGCCCATCAAGGCGTTTCTCGGGATTGATATAGGCTCTGTAAGTACCAATCTAGCGCTCATAGACGAGGATGACAACCTCATCAAGGGGATTTACCTGAAAACCGACGGACGGCCAATTCAAGCGGTTGGTAGAGGGCTGCAGGAAATTAAGGAAGAGCTTGGTGATAGGGTGAGGATCATGGGTGTGGGTACCACAGGCTCCGGTCGTGAGCTCATCGGTAAGCTTGTCGGGGCTGACAGCATCAACGACGAGATTACAGCTCACAAGACCGGTGCCCTGCACATGGGCAGGAAATATCTCGATCTCGAGGTCGACACCATATTCGACATCGGAGGGCAGGATTCGAAATACATCAGCCTCGAGGGCGGTGTCGTTGTGGATTTTCACATGAACGAGGCCTGCGCTGCCGGGACGGGGTCATTTCTTGAAGAGCAAGCTGAGAAACTCGGCGTGAATATTATCGGTGAGTTCCAGGAGATTGCACTCTCCTCCAGGGCGCCAATTCATATGGGTGAGCGTTGTACAGTATTCATGGAGAAAGACGTGAATGTGTGCCTCCAGCAAGGGGCCAAACGTCGGGATGTGGTCGCAGGCTTGGCTTATTCGATCGTCTACAACTACCTCAACAGGGTGGTGAAGGGGAGGAAGATCGGAGATGTCATATTCTTCCAGGGAGGGACCGCTTATAACGACTCTGCCGCTGCGGCATTCGGTGTGGTTCTTGGAAAAGAAGGAAAAAAAATCATCGTTCCACCTTACAGCGGTATCCTAGGTGCTTACGGCGAGGCTTTACTTGCGAAGGAACTCGTTCAGTTCACCGGTAAGGAAACAGGCTTCAGGGGTTACGACGTGGAGGAAATCGATTACAGCATCAAGGAGATTACCTGCAAGGCATGCTCCAATTTCTGTGATGTTCAGATCTTTCAGGTTGAGGACGAGAAAACGTACTGGGGAGATAAGTGCTCTTACAAGTTCAGGAAAGCGGCAAAGGTCGAGAAAAAACCGGTGATACCAGATCTCTTCAAATTGCGGGAAGAGCTTCTTATCGGTGAATGGGAGAGGGATCCGGGGAATGGTCCGAGAGTCGGTATTGGAAGAAGCATGTATTTCTTCGATCGATTCCCCTTCTGGTACACGTTCCTGAAAGAGCTCGGGTTTGCCATCGTTCTTTCCGATGCAACGAATAAGAAGATAAAAAGAGCAGGACTCGAAGCCTGTGTGGCTGATCCCTGCTATCCCAAGAAGATCGCTCACGGCCATATAAAGGATCTGCTTGACAAGGGTGTTGACTATATACTCTCACCGAACATCATAGACGCCGAAACGAATGATCACAGAACCGAATCATACCTCTGCATATGGGGTCAGAGCCTTCCATTCATTCTTAATCACGTCCCGGTTTACAAACCGATAAGGGACATGTTCATCATTCCCACAGTTCACTTCAGAGGCCCGAGAGATTATGTCAAGAAGGAACTGAGAGAGATGATCAAAAAGTACAAATTGGGAAGGGATCGACTGGCAAGGTGTGACGAAGCGGTTGAAAAAGCGTTCAATGCACAGGATGATTTTAGAAGGCAGGTGGTTGAAGCCGGGCTCCGTGCCCTCGATGTCCTCGAGAAGAAGGGGGAGCAGGGGATAGTCTTTGTCGGGAGATCATACAATATCTATGACAAGGAAGTAAGCCTAAACGTACCTCAAAAGCTGAGGGAGGAGTATGGTGTGAATGTGATTCCCATGGATTTCCTGCCGATAGATGGCATCGACATCTCTGACATCAATTCGAACATGTTCTGGAATTACGGCAGGAAAATCCTGGCGGCAAGCAGATTCGTCTCGATGAAACCGTATCTTCAGATTATTTACTTCACTAATTTCAAATGCGGTCCTGATTCATTCATCAAGCATTTCGCTCCGGTAGCAACCAATAAACCCTACCTCACACTGCAGCTCGATGAACATGGCGCGGACGCGGGTACGATGACTCGAGTGGAGGCCTATTTGGACAGCAAGGGGCTTTTAAGATGGTGGTCGCAGGAAAGAACGGCTTAGAGGGGAGAACACTCTACCTCCCTCATATGGATTATCATGCTGCCAGGATTTTTGCGGCGGCATTCAAGTCAATCGGTATTGATGCGTGTCCATCGCCCGACTCCGATGCCGAAACGCTGCTTCTCGGAAAAAGATTCACATCCGGTGAGGAATGCTATCCTGAGATAGTGACTTTTGGTGATTTCCTGAAAGTCACCCGGATGAAAGATTTCAAGGCGGAGAAGACGGCCTTTTTCATGCCGACGGCTCCCGGTCCGTGCAGATTCGGCCAGTACGCACAATTCCAGCGGAAGGTGCTGAACGATCTCGGTTACGATGATATAATGATCGTGTCTCCCACCAGTGCTACCGGGTACGAAGAGCTTGGTATGCATGCCCAGGAATTTATAAGGACCGGATGGAGAGGGCTCGTCGCCGCGGATATACTCCGAAAGATGCTTCTGAAGACGAGACCTTACGAGCTGGTGCGAGGTGAAACAGACCGCGTAATGGACGAATGCGTGGGTATGGTCTGTGAAGTGATCTCAATGAGCGGGATAGAGCACAAAGAGAGGCTCGCCCTCCTGGTCGAAGTCCTTACGAAGTGCCGGGATATGTTCCTGGGCATCGAAGCACGTTATACGAAAGACAGGCCTCTCATAGGTGTGGTGGGGGAGATATTCTGCAGGCTCAACACCTTCAGTAACGATGACCTCATCAGGAAGGTTGAAGAGCAAGGGGGCGAGGCATGGCTCTCCGGAGTCGCCGGATGGGTGTGGTACACGAATGAGGAGCAGAAATTCAGGATACGGAGAGATTATTCGGGTTTTGAGGCCTGGAGGGAGCTTTCGAAGGCGTACCTGAAAAGGCATTTCCAGAGGAAGGACGAAGAGTGCCTGTATGAACCCTTCAGAGAGGTTTTCCTCGGATATGAGGAACCGGAGGTAGAGGAGATATTCAGGAACACGCGGCCTTACCTTCCGCCCCAGTGTGTTTCAGGTGAAAGCGTGCTCAATGTCGGCGAGATTATCTATTACTATGACAGAGGGGCTGATGGCACCATAGACATCAGCCCGTTCACATGCATGCACGGAGGCATTGGCGAGGAGATCTATCATGATGTGAGCGAGGATCACGACAGGATCCCTATCAGATCCTTCACCTGTGAGGAGACTAGATCCGATGTGGCCGATAGCATTGGAATCTTCATGAACCTCGCAAGGACATACATGAGGAGGAAGAAGAAGAAACGGGTTTTCCCTGCCTGTTTTACCTAATCTTATCCTGGCCTAGAGCTATCCGAATTCGGCTTAAGGGTCTGATCCTACCTGCTGTATCTTTCTCGGTCATATCAGGTGTATTGGATCGAACTTGACAGGCATAAGGCTGGGTATTAATAATTCTAACTTAACGGTCGTAATCTGAATCAGTAATAATTATTGAGAGGCAAACATGAAAAGGTATTCTGTGGTTTTCTTCGGTTCAATCTTCATCGTATCACTGAGTCTCTTGTCATGTCAGGGGGAGAAGAAAAAGGCAACTGCGGAAGCAGGTTTTGCAGAGGCAGATATGCGATCGCCAACTCCTGGTGGTCCTCTGGAGGTGGGAACTGCAGTGATACGAGGTGAGAAGTACAAAGCATACATTCAGAAAGCCAACAGCCGGGTCTATTCTGACCTGGGCATATCCGCTAGAGGGGCTTTCTATATGAAGATATGTGCCCTACCGGCCCAGCCCGACGAGAAGGGCGCCCTGAAATTCGATGTCATCGCTGGCGAAGGTACCGACTCGCAGCATACTATCTATGGAGGATATGTGGTTCCTCTCGCCTCTCTTGACGAAGTGGAGAAATTTGTGAATGTCGTCGTAGATGTTTCACAATTTGCGGGAGAGACTCTGGCACTCTCGATGCGTCTGGCCGGAGAGGAAGGCAATACTCTTGCATGGACCGAACCGGAATTCCGTCCATTCCCAGGGGGGCAGAAAGGGAAGAAGTAGCTGTCCAAGCTCATAATTCGACACCGCTGTGTTCAGAATCGGAACAGATTCATCGTCTGAAGACTGATTTTTATCCAATAAACGGGTAGTATTTACCCGCCCATCCCATTACAGTTCAATGAATTACTATTGTGTGTTACATTTTTATCCAGCCTGGCATACTAATTGCCCGTTTCGTCGGATGCAAGAGGAGGAAGGAGCCATGATAGAGATTCTGAACAGGATAAGAAAGGTATTCCGGAAGACCTCACAAAAGTCTTATTTAATGTTTTAGCCCGGAGTTTTTGAGGTGAGTGTGACAAAGAAGAATGGCCGAATCGTGATAAAATGCTCTGCCTACGGAAGCATAGAAATATCCAGGGATAGGCTCATCACGCTTCTAGATGGAGTAAACGGGAATTGTGCAAACGCCACTCCAGGGCCCGGCAGTTTTGTGATATTGGGCTTGAAGCGATATGCGCCATTTCTGCTCCTCGTTTCGGCAAAAAACCCGCATGTTTCCTATCCTATCATAAATCCCAGGGCGGTTTTCCCTGAATATAAACCGCCGATACCATATGAGGAGCTTTGCTGCATTGGAAATCCCGAGATGGATTGCGTTCAAGTCATGACAACGGTAGAGCTGGACCTGGAGAGAAGGCTCGCGTTCACTGACCTCAAGCATCCTATACTGGTAAACGTGAGAAAGAGACTGGCAAAACAGGTGGAGGTTGACAGTTACCCAGAGAAGTATGAGATCCCCGTAACCCTCCTGCGACAATGACTGTCGCTCCGGTTCAGGCAGAGGCAGGCTGAGAGTCGGAATGCACCGTCCGCGGCCTGCCTTTTGCTTTTTCATGCCTTCTCTCTATCCTCCTGATCTAACCGGATAGATGAATCGGAAATCGGCTGACACTATATGCCTGCCCAATTTTAATTGAGCGGGCAGCCTAGCTCATTCGCCTCCTCTAAGGTGTCAGTATCCTCATCCTGTACCAATGCGATCACCTCGGACACCGAGAGCGGATAGCTCACATCAGGGTGGGCGGCACTCAATAGGGCTGCCGTTCCATGTCGAGCCAGCCTGTTCTCTTTTCCGCCTCGAGCCCACACCGCCTGTTCGAGATTTATATCAGGCTCGAACAGATCTACTCCGAAGACAGAGTCGAAATCATCGGCCGGATCGAAGCCCGTCGCTTCCCATGAATTCAGGTGGTTCTTCCAATAACCAGGGGTACAGCCCTCTCCGCAATCGCAATCGAAGCCCAATGGTTCAAAGGTTACAGTGTCATATATATAACCGTCGCTTAATCTCACCCAGTCAAGATTTCCCGTTAAGACCCCACAGAGTTCTTCCTCCCAAAAATCGCTAATTTCAAACGGATAGCCACCCCAATCACCTAAATCAAATTCCACTTCAACTGTATCTGAAACGATCTCTACATCGTTGAGCGAGAATGAATAACTGAATGTAAAGACATGATAACCAGGTGCAGCAATCCATATTTCACCGGTAATGCTAAAGCCCTCGCAATCGGCTTCGAGTCCAACGTCTTCGAAATGCCATGCGAAAGCGGTTAAACTGAAAAAGAACGTAAAAAAGAATGTCACACTTAAGATAGACATCAGTTTTTTCTTCACTTGAAGCCACCTCGTTTTTTTAAATGACTTAAGACACTCTGTTTGAGCTTCTGGACATTTCCTTAAAACCACCCATGCCCAAGAGCACATTCGATTGAACCGCTTTAACTTAGCTGCTAATGCTCAGGCATTATACCATATAAGCATTGTATTGTCAAATGAAGAGCTAAGATTCGTCTTGGTCCTTTCGAATAAATTTTCATTAAAGGATTCAGCCTTTTACTCGTAAAGAGATTGGAAAGCCAGCAACTCGCTTTCGATAACGGACCGCTCGAGAAAGTAAAGGGCAGGCTCCACCAGTTCGGTGAGGGCTTCATACAGCTTCGTAAAGAGATCAATGCGGGTTTCGGCGATGTCAGTTACGATTACCCGGTCGTGCGAACCAGTGAGATCCTGAAAGTCAGCAAAGGGTTCTTTAAGTCAATCAGACTATTCAGAAGCGACATACCTGTTCATGAACATTATTTTCCTAAGAGGATGCCTGCTGGGTCTTTTGCGTTCGCTCTCGATCTGCTTTTTACTTAGGATGGGATTAGGCTCCTCTGACCGCTTACCAACAATCAGGAGTGTTATGACCGTCATTTCATCCGGGATTTCGAGGGCCTCCTTTACTTTCTCCTCGTCGAACCCGGCAATCGGGTGGGCGACAAAGCCGAGCTCGGTCGCCCTCAATATCAGAAATGCGGAGGCCATGCCGGTGTCAGAAATCAAATCGCATCGACGCATAGACGTTGTCGTTTCTGTCAAACTGTCCCAGAAAAGTGGTGTCGCTACTTCCGCCGAAAACGTTTGCACCAATTGTGACCGAGAATTCATCAGAGACCTTGTAAGACACCTGAGGCTGGCCCAGGTAATCTTCTTCCACCGGGCTATAGAAGGCAAAAAGTGAGAACACGAGCGTCTGACGCTTAAGCAGCTTCTCTAACCTCAGTGTCACAATGTCCCGGTACTTCTCCGCGTTCGGAAATCCTTCAGGCAGCGTTTTCTTATAATTCGAATGAGCCTCCATCACTTCTGCGTAATACTGGATGCCAAGGGTTAAATCTTCTGCCAGTTGCCGTTGATAACCGGTTAAAAAGCGCACCTGCGAGTTGGGTATAGAAGGGTCTCGTCCACTTTCATCCATCCTCGAATGGTAGTAGCCGGTCTCGAAGCTAAGAACACCGCCTAGGCCGCTTCCCTGAGCGCTCATACCGTAAACCGAGAGTTCAGGATAGAAGAGGATTATTTCCGAGGGGGGATCAGATTCAGAAGACACCGTCCACGACACACTGGGTGACCTCCAGAATCCCCTGTAAGCATAAAGAGCGATGTCGTAATCCCGGATCCTCCGGTAGAGACGAAGCGCCGCTTCCACGTTAGAGAAGCTCACATCCGGCAACCGCTGCTTTCGGGAGCTCACATCACTGAACGGATCGAAGAATAAGAATCGGCTCGCCGGAGGCAGGTTGTCTGGTGTGAATGTGGGAACCAGGACGAGGTCGAAGCTCAGTTCTCTCGATGAGAAATTCGTTCGAAGCCCGTCAACCCCCAATTTCAGATACTCGAGAGGGCGTCCCGAGAAAAAAGACATCCAATCCTTCGGGAACACATCGTTGATAAACAGAAGATCTCCCACCCCCCAGGTAGCGATCTGGCGACCGAAGCGGAAATCGAATGGACCTGAGGTGTAATCTGTGTATGCTTCCCGCAGGTCCAGACTGAACTCCTCCGTGAGGGAGTCATGGATAAAATCAATCCGGATCCTCGAGGAGGCTTCAACCGATTCAGACCAGCCTAGGATGTCTGTTCTCAGCCTCTGTTCGCCCAGGATGAAATCTCCTCCCTCTCTGCCGCCCGGCCCAAGGCCGGTAGTTCTGCCTGTGAGATTTCCAAGGAGAAATCCCCTCACCTCGACATTCTCCTGGAAGGATAGACCTTCATAGGGACTCAGGGTGAATAACACCGTCGCGAGGAATAAAAGAAGGAGAGGTTCAAAGATTCTCTTTTCCATGCTCCATTTTCCTTTCAATTCCCATGGCGGCACCGGATTATTTCAGCCATGACCTTGGTGGGCGCCTGAGGTTTCGCTCGCTGAAATCCCCGTCTTTCAGATTGAGGTTGTATGTTACAGACGTGAATGTAACCTCGGTTCTGTGGCCGGTCTTCACATTCTTCATGGTGCGTCTTACGACCGTAGGGTAAGATGATATCATTTCGATACTGTCTGCTGTAAACACTCTGAACAGCTCGTTCTGGGCATCATAGTATTCCTCTTTCAGGGGGAGGAAAGTCTCGACATCGATATAGGACACACGTTTCACATGATCGGTCACTTGCCTTGGAATGCTTTCCACCACGTAACAGTCACTCTCGCCCAGCTTTTCCATGCCGACAAGCGTGTGCTCATCTGAAGTGGCTCCCCGGCCGGATATGTCCTCATAAGTGAAGTCTGATCCGACGAAACTCGAGCGTTTGTCATCTGCCGCGATACGACGAACGAGATCAACCGCCGGTATGTAAATCCAGCGGTCGTCATCCTTCAGGGGGTATTTCCAGACCATGAAAGTCATATCCCGCACATCAGCAGGCTCGTGGAAGTAGATGAAATATTTCTGATCCCCGCCCTCGGACACGTCGCGGCGCAGCATGCTCATGATGCGGGACCGTTTTCCACCATCCTTGTCGATGAGTTCCATCGTAACCTTTGCTTTCATATCATCGGCCTGATAGTAGAATGCCTCCTGTGACTTCTCTATGATCTGTAAGGCATTGAGTGCTTCATTCGCCTCGCTCATCTCCTGGCCCGGTAAGATAAAAGCGGTCAAGAACAGAAACGTCAGGAAGTTTAGGAATGTCTTCTTCATCTCATCCCTCCTCAATGATGCGGACATATTCATCCTCACAACTTTTCAGACCGATTTTCTTAAGGATCGTCTGCATGAGGCACCAGTTCGAAAATGCCGATTGGATAAGATTCAGACCCACGAACGTGGTTAAGAGTAACCACCACTTTGAGTGATAGTATGAAAGAGCAAGACTCAAAAGGACAAACATTCCTGCAATTGCTCTCAAAGCTCTCTCTACGTACATTGTGTCATCTCCTTTTCTTTCTCTACTTTACGACTGAGCCGGTTGATATTTCTGCTTTCGGCTCTCCGGCTGATGTGTCCGGTTGTTCTCTCCCTTCATTTGCGCTGTTCATCTTCCACTTACGCAAGTCTATTAAACGCAATACAGCCGGGAGGATTAAAAGGGTTGCGAGCGTGCTGAATACCATGAGCAGGGCGAAGAATACTCCCACTGTCATATACGGTGTCAGCGAGGAAACCACAAGAGGAAGAAATCCGAACGATATTACTATCGCGTTGCGTGCGATTGCACGGCCCGGCTCGCTGAACATGTAGCGGTTCGTTTCCTCTCGATCTCCTGAACCGTTGTAATGAGACCGGAATCGCTGCAGGAAGTGAATCGCGAAATCGATTCCCAGGCCCAGGGAAAGTGCCGAGCAGACTGCAACGGGCATGTCATAGTCTTTCCCTATCCAGCCTATAACACCGTAAGAGAGGATTATCGCAACGGAAAGCGGTATCATGGAGAGGGCGCCTATCCTGAGTGACCGGAATTCGATCCACATCAGCGCGAAGACGACGAGGAAACTGCCCAAGACTGCTTTCAGCATTCCGAATACCATCAGATCCTGCCATACCTTGTTGATGTAAGTGAGTCCGGTCCAGCTGATGGTAACCCCCTCAGGCGGCGGGTGTTCCCGCATGAAATCGGCCAGGGAATTTTCCACAGCATGCATCTCTTGATTGTCTCCGCCCTTCATCTGCAGCCAGATGTTAGCCTTTTCCCCTTCCCGTTGGAGGAAGTTGTCCAGGTCATTCGGATCTCCTGATGATTGAAAGAGGAAAAGGAACTGGCTGATGGATTGCTTCGAATCGGGGATTTTATTGTAAGTGGGATCCTCATCGTGCAAGACGAAATTGACACGTTTTACGATATCGGCAACCGATGATGTTTTGCCTACCAGCGGGTGTTCTTCGAGGTTCGATTGAACGAGGTCGAGGTATTTGACCGCCGCCGGCTCCTTCACAGACTCCGGTCCATCCGCCTGTGCGACGAGATACGCCATGTATGTCCCGCCGAAGAGCCTGTTCATGACCGTGTCTGCCGTCCTCATAGGATGACCTTCTTTGAACCATTTCACCGGATTGTCGTTGATCTGGATCCGGGTAATGCCGACCATGCCGATGGCGAGCAGTACGAAGGCGGCGGTGAGGATGCCACGTGCATGGGAGAAAGAAAATCGGCCAACGGGCTTCAGAAAACGATCGAGTATTGGGGAACCTTCAGTTTGACTATGTGTGAGAGTCACCCCGAGCCTCTCATCACGTATGAGGCTTATGACGGCAGGCACCAGGGTTACAGAAAGCAGGAAAGCGGTGACGATCCCGAAAGCCACGAAGAGTCCGAATACACGGACCGGCGGGATGTCTGCGAGTGAGAGTGACGCGAAGCCGACTGCTGATGTCAATGACGTAAATAGCATTGGCCTGTAGAGGCTTTCCATAGAATCGATGAGAGCCCTCCGTTTATCGCGCAAAACGCTATAGCGGTCGAAGAACTCGCTGAGGATGTGAACATCGTCCAAAATGGCGATAGGCAGGAGGAAGACGGGGATCATGGAACTCATGATGTGCACCGTATAGCCTGTGCCGATCAGAAGCCCCATAGCCCAGATGACGGAGAACATGGCAGTCATCCCGATGGGGATGAGGAAGGTGGTCTGGCGAAAGAGGAGATACACCAGAACAAGGATCCCGGCGAAGGCGAGAGGGGCCACGACAGCCATCTGGACGAACATCTCATGACCGAATGTGTCCTCGGCGACAGGGAGCCCAGCAAGGTGGTATGTCTGGCCGGGGAGAAGTTCACGCTCCAAAATGTTCTCTATTTCACCGGCGATCCGATAACTCATGTCCTTCGACTGTATCGGAATGTAGAGGGCGACCGCATTCCCCTCAGACGAGGCGATCTTCTCATGGAGGAAGGGATTGTCCCGGATGTCGTGCCTGATCCGGGCCACTTCTTCCTGATTCTGTGGCACTTTCTTCATAACTGGACGGATTTCCAGAAACCCGCCTGATGACTTGATGTTGTTCGTCGTCGTGAGGCTCACAACATCTTCGATAATGACCCCTTTGATTGTAAGGATTTCCGAAGTTATAACCTTGATACGTTCTAGCGATTCAGGGCGGAAGATTCCATCCTCATCCACGATTCCGAGGACTATGATGTCATTGATACCGAAGTCCTTCTTCGTTGCATCGTAAAAAACGCGCTCGTGCTGATCCGGCTCGAGCATGTTCTCAGGATCGGTGTCTATCTTGATACCGGGAAACTGAAGCGTAAACATCAGTGTGATCATCGCAGATATCAGGATCACCGTGTATGGATGATCAATCGAGAAAGTTGTCAGTTTTCTTAGCACTGAATTGTGCATTATGTAGTTTCCTCCTTGGCTTCTGTGATAGGCAAGCCCTTCATCTTGAGTTCGTGGATCCCATCATCTAATCTTACGGCGCGAAAGCCTTTCCCCCGGAGAAGTTTCACGGCATTGACAGCGAGAAGGCAGAAGGGTCCCCTGCAGTATGCCACGATCTCCTTATCAGTTGGAAGTTCCGACAGTCTGCGCTCGAGATCATTGAGTGGAACCGAGATCGCACCGCTGACATGCCCCGCACGATATTCCTCCTCTGGCCTCACATCGATAACTGTGACTGTACCTGCCTTCACGCGTGCGATAAGCTCTTCCCTGCTAACAGGCTCCATGTAATCCTTCCCGTCCAGGTAACTTCGCATCAGGTGATCAATTTCCGCCAGGTGGCTCTCTGCGAACCTGCGGAGCCGGTGGTAGAATTCCCGGACGTCCGGGCTCGTGAGGTGGTAGGTGACATAGAGTCCTTTCTTCTCTGCTCTGACCAGATGGGCTGATCTGAGTAGCTGAAGATGCTGTGAGGTATTCGCAATCGACATCCCGCTCTCTCTCGCAAGGGCTTCAACCGTCCTCGGACACTGTGAGAGGAGATCCAGGATTTCAAGCCTTCTAGGGTTCGATAATGCCTTGCCGATGCGGGAGAACTGATCGAAAATTGAGTTTTTAAATAGTGTATTATGGTCGTTCATTAAGCTGAGACTCGATATATTTAAGTATTCAATTGAATAGTATATTATTATTAAGTATATAACACCTCTCCCTCCTCCTGTCAAGACCCGCTTCATTTTTTTTCCGCATTCGCCTGATTCGTTCGGGTCTCCTAGTGCTTGACTTTCATCGGCCTCATTTCTAACATAGTTGTGAAAGCCATGAGGTGTTCTGATAATTGAAGAGAGGATGGAATGGATAAGGTTCTTAAACATACATTTGACGGTATGGACCTGTATTCCCTGACAGACGGCACGTTCCGGCTAGATGGGGGGGCGATGTTCGGAATCGTGCCGAGAGTGATATGGGAGAAGACCAATCCGCCGGATGAAGCGAACAGGATCTCTATGGGTCTCAACCCTCTTCTTATCATATCGCATGGGAAAAGAGTCCTTGTTGATACAGGAATCGGCGATAAGCTTGATAGGAAATCGCATGAAATCTATGCGGTTGACAGAAGATTTGACCTCATAGACAGCCTGCATGAAGTCGGTGTTAAACCCGATGAAATTGACATTGTCGTGAACACGCACCTCCACTTTGATCACGCAGGCGGTAACACCAGAAAAAATGAAAACGGCATGATAGTTCCCACATTTCCCAATGCACAGTATGTGATCGCGAAGGGAGAATGGGAAAATGCATGTCAACCTGACATGAGATCCGAGAAGAGCTATGTGAGGGAGGATTTTGAGCCGCTCAAAAAAACAGGGAACTTAAGGCTCGTGGAGGGCCAGGCTGAGATTTCCCCGGGCGTGTGGACCTATCCAACACCCGGTCACAACAGACATCACCAGTCAGTCTATTTCGAATCAGGAGGTGAGAGAGGTATCTACCTCGGTGACCTCATTCCCACCTCATCTCATATACCTCTCCCTTATGTGATGGGCTATGACCTATATCCAGCTACCACGGTCGAAGTAAAGAGAGATCTGCTGGATCGGGCATATGAGGAAGGCTGGCTTTTGGTGCTGGAACACGATCCGTCCATAAGGTGGGGCAGGCTAGAGAGAAGAGGCGACAGCTACATCCTGCAGCGAGAAGATTAATCCTCAGGGGATTTCCACCTCTCACCCAGTATCTCCTTTATTGTGAAGATAACATCGACTTTGTAACCTTTCGCTTCGAGAGACTCCTTCCCACCCATAAGCCTGTCTACCAGCCCCACGACTGCTGCCACGTGAGCGCCTTCTGCCTCAATGGCCTCTATCGCTGTGAGGGTGGAACCGCCTGTGCTGATTACATCCTCGACCACAATAACCGCGTCCCCTCGCGTGAGTTCCCCTTCAACCCTCCTTCCCATACCATGCCTCTTTGTTTCCCTTCTCACGAGAAGAGCTCTGAGCGGTTCATTCCGCACGAAGCTCATCAGGCTCACCGCGGTTGAAATCGGATCAGCACCTAACGAAAGACCTCCCACCGCATCGGCACTGATCCCGCTATCTTTCAGCCTGTCAAGGATCAGGTTTCCGATGAGATAAGCCCCTTTCGGATCGAGGGTTGTGAGTCGTGCATCGATGTAGTAACTGCTCTTCTTGCCAGATGACAGTGTAAAATCTCCGAATCTGACCGACTTCTCCCTGATGAGCTTTAAAAGCTCCTCGCGCTTCTCATCCACTGCTATACTCCTTCACTGTTTACTGAACTCTTCCTCTGTGACGACCTCGATGCCGTTCTTTTTCAAAAGCGCTGTTGTTACACCATCCTGGCCCTTTCCGCCGGAGCCGCAGGAAGGACTGTCCGACTTTAGCACGGCTCTACACACCCCAAGAGCCCTCGCAAGCCCAAGCACCTTCCCTGCCCCGCTCGTGAACATGTGAGTGACGTCCTTACCTGATAGAGTGTAAACTTTCGCTTTGCCTTCCAGAACATTCCACCCCGAGCCGGTATCTATCTCAGCAGCTTCCCTCGGTATCGAGAGCCCCCCAAGTATCTCCGGGCATACCGCTACAGCACCCCCCGACTTAACGAGCCTCACGATGTTTTCATGAGGACAGCTCATGCCGTCGTATCTTGTCTTCATGCCTGCCAGGCAGGAGCTGACAAGGATCATCGTTTGAATGCCCTTTTTTGATAATAGAGTGACAATTGTTGCTCACTGGTACAATAGTTAATAATGGATACTTAGCCTTGTCAATCTTAAATAACAAGGGGATTACTGCGACTATTTTGTGACTTGACAACTCCTTAAAGAGTGGGTAGTTTGAATCTTCATAATGAATTCTACCGAAAACATATTCCGTCGAATCGTTACATCTTCTCTATCACGTATTGAAAGTCTCGCGATCGGTGAGCACCTTTTCATGGTGCTTGTCGCAGTGGTCATCGGCCTTCTCGGTGGATTCGGGGCCATTCTGTTCCGCCTGATGATAAAAATCTTCCAGCTTGTGTTCTTCGGTGTGACCTCTCCAGAACTGACACACATGGCTGAGCTCAGCTGGTTGCATAAACTAATGATCCCTGCATTGGGGGGAATCCTGGTAGGCCCGATAGTATACTATTTCGCTAGGGAGGTGAAGGGGCATGGAGTACCCGAGGTGATGGAAGCTCTAGCCCTGAAAGGCGGTGTTATCAGGCCACGGGTAGTATTTGCCAAGATCGTAGCATCTGCAATCAGTATCGGATCTGGTGGCTCGGTTGGGAGGGAAGGCCCTATTGTACATATCGGAGCCGCGCTGAGTTCGAGCATAGGACAGCTTCTGAAAATCACCGGTGAGAGGTTACGAACCCTCGTCGGATGCGGTGCTGCAGCTGGGATCGCGGCTGCCTTCAACGCCCCGATAGCCGGTGCCCTCTTCGCCGTGGAGGTGATCCTGGGTGATTTCGGTGTTGCACAGTTCTCACCCATCGTGATCTCATCCGTTGCAGCAACGGTTGTTTCAAGGCATTTCCTTGGAAACTTCCCCGCATTCATGGTACCGAAGTATGATCTGGTGAGCGCACTTGAACTTTTTCCTTACGCAATCATGGGTGTATCCTGCGGTATTGTTGCGGTTTTTTTCATAAAGGTGCTATACAGCATTGAAGACCGTTTCGAATCGATGTCAGGTTGGGAGTCACTACGCCCAGCACTGGGAGGTCTAATAATAGGTGGACTCGCGATGATATATCCCCATGTATACGGTGTGGGGTATGAGACCATAAACGGGACCATGAACGGCTCTATAACCGGCAACATACTCGCTATACTCCTTCTTTTTAAGATAGTTGCAACCTCTGTTACTCTGGGATCTGGCGGTTCAGGCGGGATCTTCGCCCCTTCACTTTTCATGGGAGCGGTGCTCGGCGGGTTCATGGGGAACTACATCCACCTTCTATTCCCTGATACTACCGCTACTCAGGGTGCATATGCCCTCGTCGGCATGGGGGCGATGGTGGCAGGTACAACCCATGCCCCGATAACCGCGATCATCATAATATTCGAGCTGACGGATGACTATCATATCATACTCCCGCTCATGGTAGCATGTATACTCAGCACTCTCCTCTCTGTACGGATCGAGAGATATTCCATCTACACGTTGAAACTCTTCAGAAGGGGAATCAGCCTCCGGCAGAGCCAGGATATAAACATCTTAAGGGCGATCAGGGTGAGGGAGGTGATGAATACCGACGCGGTCACAATACACCCGTCAACACCGTTCAAAGAGATTTTCAGGACATTCATAGAATCACCTCATTCCAACCTTTTCGTGACCGATAAAGAAAGTAGACTCTCCGGTGTCATATCCTTCCACAACCTGAGGCTCATCTTGCCGGATTGGAGCGAGATTCAGAATATAGTCGTTGCTGAAGATATCCAGATGCCCCAGAAGCACGTTCTGACCCCGGAGGATACACTTGACAGAGCGATGCACCTTTTCGGCCGCACCGGTGAAGATGAGCTGCCAGTAGTCAGCTCCCGGGAGTTCAGGAAGCTCGTGGGTTTAGTTAGCAAAGGCAGGGTTGTGGAAGCCTATAACCGAGAATTGCTAAAGAGGGACACCGCTCTCGACGTGCACCACGGTATCAGTACCCAGGCGGTTGAGAGTGAATATGAACTCACCGATGGATACATCCTCTCTACCGTGAAGGTTCCTTTCTGGTTCACAGGCAGGACACTTAGTGAACTCATGATCAGAAACAGGTACGGTGTCGAGGTTGTCCTCATAAGGAGGGGGGAGCAGGGCAGGACTGAACTCCCCCATTCCGGATACCGGTTCAAGGAAGAAGATCAGATTCTCGTGATAGGCCAGCCGGAGGCGATCGAGAAGCTCAAGTCACTTTAACGTGCTTCATTCATCGGGAGTGAGATTATAGAGAGGGGATCGATCCTCGCCCTGTTGATCTGGAAAGCCCAGTGAAGGTGCGGCCCTGTTGATCTGCCCGTGCTACCGACAGTTCCTATGACCTGACCCCGCCTCACACGCTCTCCCTGCTTTACGAGGATCTCGTCGAAGTGGAAATACATGCTGTAAACACCGAGGCCGTGATCAATGAAGACCGACTTCCCCGAGTAGAATTGTTGGCCGCAGAAAGCGACGATGCCGTCATTAGATGCTTTTACAGGAGTTCCCGCTCTTGCACGCAAGTCAAGCCCGCCATGCGGATCTCTTCTCCTGCCGTTTATGATCCTTCCTGTGCCGAAAT
This sequence comes from Candidatus Glassiibacteriota bacterium, assembly GCA_046760905.1. Taxonomy (GTDB): domain Bacteria; phylum Gemmatimonadota; class CAZMKB01; order CAZMKB01; family CAZMKB01; genus JBHIFB01. The sequence continues at coordinate 19,382 of JBHIFB010000021.1, forward strand.
CTTCCGTTACCGTGAGCCTTTCGAGCGGTGGTATGAAGGGGCGATTCCACAGCTTCTCCTCCCTCTGAAGTGAAAGGATGCTGTCGGTAAGTGCCCGTTCAAGTCGTATCCTCTTAATATCTTCCTTTGTCAGGCCTCCCGGTTTGGGAGGGACTCTGAGCTTCACGATCCTGAATTCTTTCCCTTCAACTTGAATTTTCTCTGTGAGTTCTCTATCCGCTCCAGTTCTTGTATGCAGTGTGAGGCGAAGGTCGTAAATACCGGCCTTGATGTCTCTATCGAATCCGATGAGTCCTCGAAAGCGTCCTTCAACCTCCTCCCAGAAAATGATTCTCTTTCCGAAAGCCTCTCCGGTTACCCCAACTGTCTCCTTGTCTGACATGACCTCCACGATAGCCGCCTCACCGGGAGCCAGATCGGCTCTCTTGATGATTTCGACTTTCAGGGGGATCGAATCCGCAGGCCTATCTGCGGCTGTGTATCGAGCTGAGCCCCATCCAGAGAACATGGCTAGGAGGGATATGAAACCGGCTACGCTCGTTACCGTCGACTTCCACATAATGCCTCATCCACATCAAAACTCATGCCATCGCGGGCAGCCATAACGGTGAGACCGAGTTCTTTCTCCATGTCGCCTACCAGCTCCCAGGGCTTTCTCTTAAGGAGTGACATGCCGAAATGTGTGAGTATGCCGATCCGCGGTTTCATATCGGCCAGGAGTCTCTTTGTGTCATCAAGATCCAGGTGCAAAATTTTGTGCTTATTCTCTGCCAGGACCACGTTTATGATGGCGATCTCGGCTCTGAGCGCATCCGCGATCTGGGGGAAATATGCCGTGTCGGGAACGTGTGAAATCGTTCCAGAGCTTGTGCGAAAGAGGAAGCCGTATGTCTCGACCGTGTGCCTCATCGCAAGCGGTGCCTCGATCTTCAAGTTGCCCAGATCGATTTCCATACCTTCTTGAATGATGATCAGCTCATCGAGATAGTCCCTGAGATACTTGAGTATCACGGGTTCGCCCTCGAGGGCATCACGGGGTGCAAAGAGCATGCCTTTCTTATGGATTCCTCCTGCAGTCATCCCGTCTATCACCACGTTCACATCGCTCGAGTGGTCGATGTGTTTGTGGGTGAGGATGATTATATCGATCTTTTCGATGTCGATCTTTGGTCTACTCTTTGCGAGCCGTACGATGCTGCCTGGACCCGGATCAAGGAGGATTCTCTTATCCTCCAGCTCGAAGAATATCCCTCCCGATGCCCTGAGTTGTCTGGCGACGACATATCTGGCCCCCGCCGTACCGAGGAACTTTATCCTGTTCACTTCACTCCAGACTCATTAGCATACAAAGAGACAGGGTGGTTTTCCTTCCGTTATGATGTGGACATGTATCTGGTATCATCATTTCTTTTACAGGTCGATAGAAGTAGCACTGAATAAGAGGGAGAATATAATAATGATTAATTACCTATCAGTAAAAACTGTCTGAGAGGTACGTGGATATGTTACATAATAGTATAGAGATTACTGCCTCGACCGGTGTCAATACACCCCCTCCCTTACCATGGCCGGGTCGCCGTACAGGTTATAATTGAACATGTTCTGGTATTCATACCAGTGGTCCCATCCATAGTTGAAATTGCAGTAGAACTTGGAGTCATAGAGGGCGTCGCCAACCCTTTCCGGGCCATCTGGTCCATCGATCATGTAACGATTGAACTCATAGCACATTGACTCGGCACCGCCCGGTGATGAGGGCCACTCAACGGCGATGGCGGCCGGCCGCGTCGCACTTACCACGGCGGAGCATGCGCCGAAGCCGGGTTTTGTCAGCAGCTTCACCCCCAGATTTCCCCCGTACACATATTCCGGGTAGCCGACTAAACACGAGACGGCAAAGAGAATAGAGGGGTAATCATCCTCCAGGTTGGAGTAAGTGCTGATGAGAGTATACCAGGACAGCTCATTTGACTCAGGAACTCCATCGCCGTCATCCCACTCCCACACCGAACGAGCGGTACTGTTATGAGCACCGTGAGCGGCCCAGTTCACAACTCCATACTGGCCGTTTCTCCAATCAGAGGTAAACGCCGATTCACTGATCGCAGGCCAGTCGTAGGTCGACGTTTGTAAGCCTTCCTGCTCACTGTAATGGCTCACCGTCCAGCCGTCCATGATATCGGTCTCTATATAGTCCAGGCATGTGGCGCCGTCCATCAGACCGTACCCGTTGTAGTCCTGATTCTCGAAGAAAAGAATCGCTCCTGGCTGCAATGCACTGTTCTTCCAGTCTCCTGTATCCTGCTCGAAGGAAACCAGCTTGTCCAGTGCGTAAGTAATCCGCTCAATGTTGTCTGTTGGAATTCGGCCGACCGATATCTCAGCCAAAAAATCCGGATCGTCCTGGCCGTATTCACCGCGGTATCCATCGCCGTCGGAATCCCACGATTCAGCATCCGTGTATGACAGATCTGCATAGTAATAATCAGTCGGCACGCATCCCCAGTAATCCCAAGGATTCCCAGGATTGCATGAATGGGTGGCGGGATCAGGATAACAGTAAGGCATCGGGACCGTCTCGTTATCTCCCACCAGCAGAACATATTCAATTCCCCACTGCACATAGTAGCTTCTGAGGAAGTTCCGGATCTGTTCGGCAAGGTCACTGCCGGGCTGGCCGGTGATCCTTGCGTCGTTCGTATAGACAGTCTCCAAGTTATAGCCCAGCGAAGTCTTCCAGTTCGGAAAATCAGAGGCGGCTATTGCATTGTTAAGGTAAGAAGCTGTAATGATAACATAGTCTTTGCGAAAAAAGGGCTCCGGTACGGCCCTGGAACCGGTCGAGCCAGGCAGGTCGCCGGGAACATAAAGTGCCTCTACCTGATCGTAGTTGATGAACAATTCCCTTGCACGCTCATCAGCCACCTCATCCCACTTAAGCTCCTCGGCTCGCCTGGCTTCGGTGCTGCCGGGTTTTGGGATGGAGTAGTCGATGATGATCCGAGCGCCATCATAATGGATGAGCCTACCCGATCTGGGGTAGTAGCTGAAAGGGTAGAATGAAACTGAAGCGTAAGAGTATTTTCGCAGGGTCCCCGAGCCTGTGATCTTACCCCTTTCTGAAGGGTAAGCTTCGTCCGAGGAGTAAGTGGATTCATTATTCTCCTGCCACTCCAGCCGCATCCTCTCATCTGCCTCACGCTGCTTAGCAGGATCTACCAGGAGCTTTAACGGTGGAACAGGCTTTATCCTGTATATACCCGGCAATTCAGTTGCACCCATTCCCTCGACTCTAGCAGCCAGAGCCCTTGCCCCTGGTGGGAGAGCGATCAGAAAGTTTTTTGAAGGAAGCATCGGTTTCCCGACAACCATAATGTGGCCGAATCCCTCCATCACGATTCTGTGGCCGGCACTGGTTTCGGTTATCTGACAATGGTCTAATCCGGGGGAGGAGACTCTCACGGTGAGCGATTGGATGTTCTTCGAGTCTACTGGTGGATTCCCGGCTTTTGACCAATCCGCTGCAAGTGTTCCCAGTCCGAGAGTCGTTGAAATGAAAACTGTCAATACTGCAGAGTAAATCTTCATGATTTAAATCCTTCCCTTCGAGTTAAAGTTATTATAAAGGAACGCTCATCAATAATAGCACTATACCACAGAACTGTAATGGATGTCAAGAGGTCATCCAGTTACGGAAAGGGATGGATGTAGTGAATTCCTCCGTGAAAGTTTGATTGGAACCATAGGGAACTTTCTCGTGAGATAGCTGTTTAAATAGATGAACCCGAACCAGCCTGCCGGCTTTCGGGTAGAATTAAGCGTTTGCGCCTGGCATTTGTTCGGGTCGGTCGTGACCGACAAACCTGATCCGCAGCTTGTTGGCGTGAAAGTGAGTACAAATTACATGGAGGCCCGCATGAACAAAACAGCGTTTGTATCATTCTTCGTCATTCTGCTCCTTCTTACGTTGACCCACCCGCCGAGCACGGCGAGCGCCGAATCCGGATGGCTTGGCGTGCAGGTCAAGGAGCTGGATGAGTCTCTCAGGGAGGCGCTCGATTTCAAGGGCGAGGGCGTTCTCGTCCAGGAGGTTTTCGAAGACAGCCCCGCCAGCGAAGGAGGCTTACTCGCCGGCGATATTATCACGAGCTTTGCGGGGGAGGAGGTAGATGATCTGGAAGATTTCGTCGACATGGTCAGAGATACCGAGCCTGGAAGCGAGGTCAAGATCGTCGTGATCCGAAAGGGGAAGAAGAAGGATCTGGAGGTTAAAATCGGTGAGAGCGAGGAGCCAGAAATTTTCCGTAAGTTCGGGAAAAAATTCAAAGGTCTCAAGCTTTACGGACCCAGGGCCTGCCTTGGAGTCCGGGTCGAAGACCTCAGTGAGGATCTCGGCGAGTATTTCAAGACAAGTGAAGGAGCCCTGGTAATGTCTGTTGCAGAAGACAGCCCTGCCTCCAGAGCCGGTATCAAGGCGGGAGACGTCCTCATGGAAATCGGCGGATCGAAGATCCACGATGCAGATGATGTCTTCGAGGTGATCAGCCATAAAAAGGGCGGGGATGAGGTCGAGGTCAAGGCTTTGCGCAAGGGGAAGGAGAAAAGCTTCGAGGTGTCTTTGAAGGAGTGTGAAAAACACGGGTGGTTGGGCGGTGGTCATCATGGGAAAGGGCGCTATTACCTGCAGGGACCTCACGGTGGATGCTGTATGATGATTCCCGAGCTTGGAGATATCGAGATAGAACTTGAGGACCTGGGGGACTATTTCTCCGGCGAGGATTTCGAAAAGGACATTGAGATACTCGGTGAGCTGAGCAGTGAAAGGCTCGAGGAACTCGAAGAGGGTTTAGAAGAGCTCAGAGAGGAGTTGAAGGAGCTCAAGGAGAGTCTGAAAAAATAGGATCGGGACTCTGAGTATCTTCAGAAAGTGGCGGTATCAGACCTTCAATGTTTCTCCGGCCTTAACTTCTGCGGTTACACTTAAGCCTCTCCTCGACTCGGTAAAGAGAATCGCCGCAACGGCGGTGAGGATGAGTGAGAGGATGGCTAGTGAAAGATGTCCGAATGAAAAATCCCCTGAGATGAGTGCCGATGCGTGGCTGTAGAAGAGAATAACGAGTGAGCTCAATGTGACGACGAACATGAAGTACATCGGCACCAGGACGAAAAGGTTACCAGTGCCTTTTCTTGCGAGCCACACCGACACGGCGAGAAGTGCAAGAGCGGCGAGCAGCTGATTTGCCGAACCGAAGATGGGCCAGATCTGCATAGCTTCTCCCGATACGGTGAGCAAAAGCGCAGCCGCAATGGTAACAGCCGTTCCGACAAATCGGTTCCTGCTCAAGAGCCTTGACTGTTCTTTATCCCTGTCTTCGAAGAATTCCTGAAATGCGAATCGCGCAAGCCTCGTGCATGTATCGAGGGAAGTCAGTGCGAAAGCAGAAAGAGCAAGGGCCGTGAAAGTAACTCCAAAGCTTTCTGGGACCCCGAGAGCCGAGATGAAGCCGCCCACCCCGTTTGCAAAAAGCGAGATGGGCCCGCCGCCGCCTTTTTCAAAGAAGGCAGCATACCCCTCTCTTGTGAGCACGATCGCGGCGATGAGGGCAATGATTGCCAGTACCCCTTCAATCAACATCGAACCATAACCTACCGGTTTAGCGTCACTTTCTCTGTCGAGCTGTTTTGCCGTCGTGCCGGAGGCCACGAGGCAGTGGAAGCCTGATATCGCACCGCATGCCACAGTCACGAAAACGATGGGAAAGAGATAGCCGAGTTCTGTGTGAAAAGAGGTGAGGGCGGGGAAATGTGCCTCGGGTCTCGCTATTAGAATGCCTATGAATGAGAATATAATCAGGAGATACAGGAGGAAGGAGTTAAGATAATCCCTCGGCTGAAGAAGAATCCAGACCGGCGTGACAGATGCGATGAAGATGTAAAGGAAAAGGATTGCAATCCAGCTGCTGTAAGGGAGCTCGAGTGGAAAGAGTATGCCGAGGTAGATGCACAGAAAGAGAAGGCACACGCCCGCGATACTAGTAACCGCGAGGGGGGCTCGCTTCCTGTACACAATGAAGCCAAAAGCTATTGCAAGAATGACAAATCCGATAGAAGCCGTGCCGGCCTGAGGGTATTTAACAAAAGTCTGGGCCACAACGATCGCGAAGACGGCTATGACAAGGATGAGAGCTGACCAGGAGAAGATGAGGAAGAGCCTCTTCCCTCTTAATCCTATGTAAGACTCGATCACCTCTCCGATTGATTTTCCCCTGTGGCGTACCGAAGCAACCAGTGATGTGAAATCATGCACCGCTCCGAAGAAGATCGAGCCGATTATTATCCATAGAAGAACCGGAAGCCATCCGAAAGCCGCAGCGAACACCGGACCCACGATTGGCCCCGCGCCGGCAATGGAAGCGAAGTGGTGTCCCATGAGTACGGGCCTTCGGGCGGGGCAGTAATCTAATCCATCATTCATCACATGGGCCGGCGTCTGTCTGTCCCGCGACAGTTTGAGTCTCCTGGTGAGATAGCCCCCATAGAAGATGTAAGCGATGGCAAAGAGGACGCAACCGATTATGAGGAAAACGCCTGTATCCATATAGCCGCTCCAGCTGCGAAGATTCTTACCAGCCTCTCTCCTCTCACAATCGAGCCCAACGATGTTAACTACAATTTATACAGCCTTAGGGCGATTTTCAAGTTAGAGTAAGATACCATGTTGGTAAGGCAACCGGTCAGCCTCAGTGGAGTTTCCCCAGTTAAACTGAACTCTGACTTCCATCCATTTGAACAGTTACAGAAAGAAATTTCAAATTTCTTGGGAAAATCCACGTCAGCCTCAGTCTTGACCGAAGCCGATGTCATGTTTAAGATTTAGTCTTATTCCTATGGAAGGAGGATGTTGCATGTGAAGATCACCCTCAAATTCTTTGCTTCACTCAGAGAAGCATGTGGGAGGAAGGAGGACACCTTCGAAGTACCTGAAGGTATCACTGTAGGAGAGCTTCAGAAACTGACAGTGGAGAAGTATCCCGAACTCGGGGAACTAATGGACTCAACAATGCCGGTGGTCAATATGGAGTATGTGGAGGAGGATCGGGTGCTGAAGGATCATGATGATGTTACATTCATCCCACCCGTGAGCGGAGGATGACAATATGGTGCTCTTGACGGAAAAGGAAATCGATGTCGGGCGTCTTATGAAAGAGGCCTTCAGCATCGAGTCGGGGGCCGTTGTGCATTTCGTGGGTATGGTCAGAGAGGAGAAGAAAGAAACAGGCCTCAGAGGTCTCAGGTATGAAGCCTATAGAGAGATGGCCGAGAAGAGGCTGCATGAAATCCTGGGTGAGGCGAGTGCCAGATGGGGACTTAAAAGGACTCTCCTCGTTCACAGGCTGGGTGAGGTTCCTGTAGGCGAAGCCAGTATAGTTATCGCCGTGAGCTCCCCCCACAGGAAAGAGGCCTTCGAAGCCTGCAGCTGGATTATCGATTCCGTGAAACAGGATGTTCCAATATGGAAGTATGAGATCTGGGATTGAGCCAGCGTTATAAATCCTTAGACGGGAGGCAAGGTGAGTGAGGAAAGGAAAGACGGAAAAGGGCTCCACATCGTCATGACCGGCGGGGATGCCCCGGAAGGTCTCATTGAGGTTGCGTATCTGGTAATGTGAGTGAAAAGGATGAGGCACCCTTATGATGAAGGAGTAAGGGCTCAAAAGGGTATCGAATTCTGAGCGATAAGCCCATGGAGGATGACGGTGAAGTATTCAGTGGTCAGTGAGAAAGGGTATGAGGTAGGTGGAGACCTTCTTGTGTGCGGGGTAACCGAAGAGGGCATTACCAGAAGTCTCCGGACATTGAATAATAGGGTCGAAGGACTCCTTGAGCGCCTGTTCGACACCGGTGAGATGAGGGGGAACCTTCTCGAAACCTCTCTGCTGCATGTCAGTGCTGGACTCGGTTGTGGCCGTCTTCTGCTTGTCGGGCTGGGGGAAGTATCTGAAATCGATATGGATGTCATGAGGAAAGCAGGCGGTATTGCTTCTAGAACGGGAAGGGAGATATGTGCTTCGAAGGTGATCGTAGATCTGGAGACTTTCTGTACAGGCAGGTTAAAGCCGCTCGAGGTTTCAGCAGCTGTGGCAGAAGGGGCCGGACTTTCTCTATATCGATTCCTGAAGCATAAAAGCGAGGATGAGGATGGGAAGAAGGACCCCTCGGAGCTGGTTATAGCGTCTGGTGGCAGAGGGAAGCATGACGAGATGAGGAAAGAACTCGAGAAGGTTCACATAATCGTGGAATCGACCAACCTCGCAAGGGATCTATCGAATGAACCGGCTAATGCGATGACGCCGACCCGTTTCACTAACCTGGCACGGGCCCTGAGCAGAGGACAGGGTCTAACGTGCAGGGTATTGGGCAGGGAAGACATGAGAAAGCTCGGAATGGGGGGGATCCTGGCAGTCGCCGCCGGCAGCGGTGAACCACCTAAGTTGCTTGTGATAGAACATAAGGGAAGGGGTAAGAAGGCCAGGACGGTCATTGTCGTTGGTAAGGGCGTTACCTTTGACAGCGGTGGTATCTCGATAAAGCCAAGTGATAAAATGGAGGAGATGAAATTCGACAAGGCGGGAGCATGCTCGGTCCTTGGTATCATGAACGCCGCAGCGCAGCTCAAACTCCCTATGAACCTGATCGGCTTGATGCCCCTCTCTGAGAATCTACCGGGAGGGAGGGCTTTTAAACCGGGTGATGTGGTAAAGATGCAATCGGGGAAAACGGTAGAGGTAATATCCACAGATGCAGAGGGTCGGATGATGGTGGCCGATGCCCTTTCATATTCGCTCAGGTATAAACCAGATGCTGTGATTGACATCGCCACGCTGACGGGGGCTTGCGTAATAGCTCTTGGCCTCCACACTACAGCAATCGTGGGCAATGACAGGAGGCTTATTGAAAGAGTGCGAGCCGCTGGCGAGAGGACGGGAGAGAGGGTATGGGAATTGCCTGGCTGGAAGGTATACAGGGAGCAGCTGAAGAGCGAGGTTGCAGACCTGAAGAATGTAGGTGGCAGGGAAGCAGGTACTATCACCGCGGCACTATTCCTTGGAGAGTTCGTCGACGACAGACCCTGGGTTCACCTCGACATCGCCGGGACCGCAATGGTCAAGAAGGATCATCCGTATATGCCACGTGGTGCGACAGGTGTCGGCGTCAGGCTCATCATCGATCTTTTGCGTAAATGGAGTTGAAGAAAGGCTGAGAATGCTTATTGTCAGGACACTCGCAGTTGGGCCATTTCAATCGAATTCGTTCGTGATAAAATGCAGCGAGACCGGTGAGGGGGCCATAGTAGATCCTGGCGATGAGGCTCATCTAATTATCGAGGTGGTTCGCCAGGAAAAAGTTCGCGTGAAGTACATCTTCCTGACACATGCGCACGTCGATCATGTCGGCGCTCTCAAGTCGGTTAAGGAGGCAACAGGTGCTGAAATTCTCATGCACAAGGGCGATGACTTCCTTCTAGAGAGTGTCGGGGCTCAGGCACTTAGCTTCGGACTGCGGGTCGAAGGAGGGAGCGGAGTCGACATTTACATAGATGAAGGGGATGTGTTCGAGTTCGGAAAATTCGAAGTTAAAGTTATCCATACCCCCGGTCATTCCCCAGGAGGAGTGTGCTATCTCATAGGCAAGTCACTCTTCGTGGGTGATACACTCTTTTCCGGATCGATAGGGAGGACGGATCTACCTGGTGGATCCTATGAGACCCTTATCAGTTCGATCCAGAAGAAGCTCTTACCACTCGGTGATGACATCGAAGTGTATACTGGACATGGCCCCAGCACCACCCTGGGAGAAGAGCGACTCACGAATCCTTTTCTCGGATCAGGATATCTGGCCTGAGGTGGAAGCTGTCGCTTCCGTTCAAGCGACAACTTCAGCAACACAAAGGGAGTGCGGAAACCGCATGGGAACTATTATCTTGACAAAAATACTTTTTACATTAAATACGTAAATAAGGCGGGGTAATTTCATTTGACCGGGATTGAGTTTTGCCGCTTAATGTGAGGGATCAGAAGATGGAAAGAATATACATGGATCATAACGCAACAACGCCGCTTGATCCGAGAGTTCTGGAGGCGATGCTACCTTATCAGAAAGAACTCTTCGGGAATCCTTCGAGCAGCACTCACGATTATGGTCGGATCGCGAGGATGGCAGTAGTTGAAGCGAGGGAAAAAGTCGCATCTCTCATTGGATCCCGAACGGATGATGTCATTTTCACCAGTGGGGCCACGGAGGCGGATAATCTTGCGATAAAAGGGGTGGCGTGGTCCAAGAAAGATGAAGGAAACCATATCATCACTTCGAGTGTGGAACACAAAGCGGTCCTGGATACCTGCAAGTATCTCCAGAAGAATGGATTCAGAGTCACCTTCCTTCCCGTTGATAAATATGGCATGGTGAATCCGTCCGATGTCGAGGGTGCGATAACCGATAAAACGATCCTCGTGAGTGTAATGCATGTAAATAGCGAGGTCGGGACTGTCAACCCTATAGAAGAGATCGGGAAAATCACGAAGGAGCATGGAGTCCTCTTCCACTGCGATGCGGTGCAGGGTGTGGGGAAATTGAGAACGAAGGTGGATGAGCTGAATGTCGATCTCATGAGTATCTCGGCTCACAAGATTTACGGTCCAAAAGGTGTCGGCGCCCTTTATGTGAGGAAAGGCGTGAAGCTGGTGCCCATGATGCACGGAGGCGGGCATGAACGGAACCTCAGATCCGGCACTCTCAATGTTCCGGGTATCGTTGGTCTTGGAGAGGCGTGTGTACTCAGAGAAGCGGAGATGGAAGATGAGGCAAAAAAGCTGACTCGTTTGAGACAGCGGATGAGAGACGCTATAGAAACCAGGATTGAGAAGGCCTACCTGAACGGTCATCCTGAGAAGAGGCAGCCCGGGAACCTGAACTTCAGCTTCGAATACGTCGAGGGTGAGGCTCTCATTCTATCTCTAAAGGATGTTGCGGTATCCTCTGGATCGGCCTGTACAAGCGATTCGCTGGAATCCTCCTATGTTCTGCTCGCGATGGGTGTGCCAGAGGCCCTGGCCCATTGTTCGGTACGGTTCGGCCTGGGCAAGGATAATACAGAGGAGGAAGTCGATCGGGTTGTTGACTTACTCGAGAAGAATGTCGCCAGATTGAGAGAGCTTTCTCCTCTCACGGGGATGAAAATCGATTATGCACAGGCCACGAGAAAAAATCATTAACACTAAGTGGTCGCGTTCGCAATTACGGTAACATATTATCACTCTGGGAAGCGAC
>JBHIFB010000022.1:0-30596 GCA_046760905.1 Candidatus Glassiibacteriota bacterium
CCACTAAGTTCCAGAGACATTGAACTTAAGTCTTTTGGTATTTACACAGTTACAGAAAGTAAGTTTAAATTTTTGGGGAAAGTCCTCAGGATAGGATTGTTGCCTAATCCGGTAGTAAATTGTATCTTATATAATTCCAGCAACCAGCCTTGGTTGTTGAAACTGAGGTATTAACGGAGGAAAAATGCAATACGACACCAAGAAGGAGAGACTCTCGCTCCTTCTCAAGTCACTTACCAGGAAGGGACGTCTCCTCATTCTACCGCACAATAACCCAGATCCCGATTCCCTGGCAAGTGCACATGCGTTCAGATATCTGCTGAAAGAAACCCTCGGGAAGAGGGCCGACATTCGAATAGCAGGGCTGATTGGGAGAGCCGAAAACCGGGAGATGATCAAACAGCTCAAAATCCCCTATCAGCCGGTTCATGAATCTGTCTTTAAGAAATACGATAGTGTCGCTCTACTTGATACCCAACCGGGAGCAGGTAACAATTCCCTGCCGAAGGGCATTACTCCAACCGTGGTCATTGACCACCACGCGCCTCTAAGAGGCGTCCAGGCCCATTATCTTGATATCAGGCCCGACTACGGTGCAACGATCACAATAATATGGGAATATCTGAGAGAGGCCGGCGTTAGGATAGAGGCCAATATTGCGACTGCTATAGCTTATGCGATTAGCTCAGAGACACAGGATCTGGGTCGTGAGGCCGCAACTGTCGACAAAAAAGCATATCTCGATGTCTTTCCGATTTCGAACCTTAAAAAACTTTCGATGATATATCACCCCAGACTCACATGGGAATACTTCGAAACCATGCGAAATGCTATAACGAACACCCAGAGCAAGCGTCATGTAATCTATTGTAATCTCGGTGAGATCGCCAATCCGGATTTCGTTCATCAGGTAGCGGATCTTCTGCTCAGGGTTGAGAGGAAGAGCTGGTCACTTGCCATGGGAAGATCTGACGGGATACTTTACTTTTCACTAAGAACGACCAGAACTAAGGCTCGTGCCGGAAAGATGCTGAGAAGAATAATCGGGAAAAGAGGCAGTGCGGGAGGGCATGATATGATAGCCGGTGGAAGGATCGAATATGACGGACTACCAGAATCGGAGGTTCTCGAAATCGAAGAGGACATACTCCAGAGATTCCTTCGAGCAGTGGGAGTGGCTTCCAACAAGAGCGAGGAACTTCTCGACCGGCGTTAAGATGAACTCAACTTAGTAATTGAGAATGACAATCAGGGCTGTGCATGCGCACAGGACCCCTTCTGGAGGCACAATGGAGAACTTCACTCGAAAATGGATTTTCTCCTGCGCACTACTCATTGCGGTCGCAACACCTCTCTTCTGCGCCGAGAACGAGGACTGTCTCACATGCCATGGAGAGAGAGACTTCACCGTCGAGCTGGAATCCGGAGAGATCAGATCCCTTTATACCTCACAGGAGGAATTGAATAGCTCGTCTCATTCTGGATTTTCGTGCACAGGTTGTCACTCTGACCTCGATGATGTCGAAGAGTTTCCGCACGATGCGCCTCTTGAGAAAGTCGATTGTGGAAACTGCCACCTCGAGGAAAGCGAGCAGTTTGTCAGGAGCCTACATGGCATAGCACTCGGTTCGGGCAATCCTGAAGCTCCCGACTGTGCGAGCTGCCATGGGACCCACGGCGTTCTGCGCAGTGACAAAGAAAATTCCCCGACAAGCAAGAGTAACCTCCCCCGGACATGTGCATCCTGTCACAGCAAGTATATACTCACCGCTGATCCGGACGTGCGTATCGCAAATTCTTTCAAGCTTTATTCGGAAGGTGTCCATGCTCTGGGAATTCGAGAAGGAATAGCGGTGGCCGCAAGCTGCAACGACTGCCATGGCACTCACAATTTGAAGCCAGCTTCTGACATCAATTCGATGGTGAACAGACGTAACATCCCAAAAACCTGTTCGAAGTGCCACATCGGTATCTATGCCAAGTACGTGAAGGGAATCCACGGCAAAGCACTGGATGCAGGCATTACCGATGACACGGCTATCTGCACCGACTGCCACGGCGAGCATAAAATTCTGCCGAGGGACGATCCAGCCTCCCATTCGAACCCATTGAACGTCGCCCAGACCTGCTCAAAATGTCACAACGACGAGAGGATCATCGAGAAGTACGGTCTGCCGGGCAAAAGACTTGCGACATACGAGGATAGCTATCATGGCATGGCAACAAAAAGGGGATCCTGGAATACTGCGAACTGCGCAAGTTGTCACAACGCCCATGACATCCTTCCCGCACATAATCCGAAATCCTCAACGAACCCGAACAACCTGGCAAGAACGTGCAGAAGGTGTCACATAAATGCGACTGCCAAGTTTGCCATGGGTTATACTCATAAATCCAGCATACTCGCTCCCGGTGAAAGCAAGATCGGGAAAATCAATTCCTACGTGAGATATTTCTATATCACCCTCATCTTCGTAATAGCCTCAGCTATGTTACTTCACAACGTTGTCATCCTGAGCCATCACATCCAGGAACGCTATCAGAAGGAGAAAGACAAAAAATACCTGGTCAGGTTCAATCGTAGCGAAATAATCCAGCATCTCAGGGTGACGGTCTCTTTTATACTCCTCGTCCTCACAGGTTTCGCGCTCAGGTTTCCGGATGCCTGGTGGGCTCAGGCCTTGAGCGCAATCGGATTCAATGAGGAGGTGAGGTCATGGGTTCACAGGGGAGCAGCGATTCTCCTTGTCTATACATCTATCCACCACGGTTTCTATCTGCTTACTTCCAAGAGAGGGAAAAGTGAATTCAAAGCAATGATCCCCAGGAAAAAAGACTTCCATGATATAGCCTCAAACCTCAAGTACCATATGAGAATGTCGAGGGAGAAGCCTCTGTTTGACAGGTTTGATTACAGCCAGAAGTTTGAGTACTGGGCCCTCGTGTGGGGTACTTTGATAATGATCGCAACCGGATTTATACTCTGGTTTCCAACTTTCTTTGCACAGTACCTCCCAGAGTGGGCAGTCAAGATCTCGGAGACAATCCATTACTACGAGGCATGGCTTGCAACCCTGGCGATATTCATCTTCCACTTCTTCATGGTGATGTACCATCCAGAAGAGTACCCCATGAACCTGACCTGGATAACAGGTAGAATGTCCATCTCCGCTTGTAAGGAACGACATTACCTCTGGTATAAAAAGCTTATGGAAGAAGGTGGCATGGAAGAAGTGGCACCGAAGCCGCGAGATCCGCTCGCCTTCGACCCCGACGAGGGAGGTATCAGTATTGGTAGAGACAGAAGAGACTAGGAAAACTCCAAGACTACCTATCTACATACTCTTTTTCCTCTCAGGGACATGCGGGTTGGTTTATGAGATCGTATGGACGAGGCTGCTCACGCTCGTAATGGGCAGCACAGTATACTCGATCTCGACAGTGTTAACCGCTTTCATGGGAGGACTTGCTCTCGGCAGCTATATTGCTGGTCGGGCGATAACGGGACGGAGCGATGAACTCAGGATCTACGGGATACTCGAAGGGGTCATTGGGCTTTACTGCCTCTTCATCCCGGAGATCATTGATTTGTTCACACCCTTCTATAAGGGGATCTATGCCTCCATGAGAGACTCTTACTTCTTTTTCAGTCTCATCAGGTTCTCGATCTCCTTCCTTATCCTTCTCGTCCCGACAACTCTCATGGGGGCTACACTTCCGATACTCACGAAATACTTCGCGCAGAGGATGGAGACCATCGGCGGAACGATCGGGAAGGTTTATGCGATCAACACTTTCGGCGCTGTACTGGGATCGTTCGGCGCAGGTTTTTTCCTGCTTCCTTTATTTGGCACAAGCAATTCTATACTGATGACCGCCATTACAAACATCACCATAGCCGTGATTGCTCTATTATATTCACGGCGTATCATTACACCTGCTGTCACACGGGCTGCCTCTTTGGACAAACCACTGGAAGCCGAGGGGAAACCAGTAGTACTAACACTTCTCCTCTGGGGATTTGGACTCTCGGGATTTGCGGCAATGGTTTACCAGGTAATATGGACCAGGATGCTCACTCTCATGATAGGTTCCTCCACCTATGCATTCAGCCTGATTGTGACTGCCTTCATACTCGGAATCGGCTTCGGGAGTATTGCTCTTTCCCGGTTCATAGATAGAAGAGTTGATCTCCTTCTGTACTTCGCATTGGCTCAGCTCCTGATCGGTACTTCGGCGATGTTCATAGCATATATCTTCGGGAAGCTCCCCTTCGCAGTAGTGGAAATCATCAATAGATTCAAGACCTCATTCGCTATGACTCAGTTTGCCGAGTTCCTGCTCGTCCTGGCTCTGCTTCTGATTCCAACCACGCTTATGGGGGTTCTTTTTCCTCTGGTCAGTAAGATCTTCACACGGAGTCTCAGCATGGTGGGCCGGGCAGTGGGGAACGCTTACGCGGCCAATACAGTTGGGGCAATACTCGGTTCCTTCACCGGGGGATTCATATTCATCCCGCTACTGGGTATGGAACGGGGAATATTAATCGCCTTTTCGCTGAACTTCCTCATCGGATTTGTATTTATTCTCTTCTCCCAGTTTCGAACCCTCGCCTTCCGGGGCGCACTGGTGATTCTGTGGATAGCGCTGAGTCTAACCTTCGAATGGCGATCGCCTGCATGGAACAAAGAATGGATTACAATGGGGCCCTACCTCTACTTCACGATATATCAGAGACAGATCGAACAATACGGACCCGAAATCAAGGAAAAGCTCGCAAAATACAACCGCCTGATCTATTTCAAGGAAGGTGTTTCAGCGACAATATCCGTGAGGGAACACGTGACGGGCGAGCGCTCCTTGCAGGTGAATGGAAAAACCGACGCATCTTCCGGAATGGACATGTCCACTCAGGAACTCCTCGCCCACATCCCGCTCATGCTTCATCCAGAACCTGAAGATGTGCTGATCGTAGGACTCGCGAGCGGCGTCACCGTTGGCAGCGTCGAAAAATACCCGGTTGATCGGATTACATGCGTCGAGATATCTCCCGCCATGGTCGAGGCGAGTGACATGTTCAGGCAATATAACGGCAACGCCCTCGATGATCCACGGCTGACTCTAATCATCGAGGATGGAAGAAACCATGTTTTGCTTTCACAAGACAGCTACGACGTGATCATCAGCCAGCCTACCAATCCCTGGATCTCGGGTGTAGGGAATCTCTTCACCTATGAATATTTCAAGCTCCTGCATGAAAGGCTCCGCGAAGATGGAATCGCCTGTGTATGGCTTCAGGCTTACGGCTTGGATCCCGACGATTTCAAGTTGATTGTTAGGACCTTCAACGAGGTGTTTCCCCAGACAACGCTCTGGGAATCCCAGGTCGGTATGGACTACATACTCATCGGAAAGAAGACACCATTCCGTTTGGAGATCGGAGAAATAGAAAGAAATTTCGAGCTCCCTGGGGTGAAAGCTGACCTCATGAGGATAGGTGTTGAATCAGCACCTGAATTTCTGAAATTCATGATCACAGGTCCATCCCGATTGAGAGAGTATGCCGGTAAAGGGATGCTCCACACCGATGACAATTCTAGATTGGAATTCTCCTGCCCGAGATCCCTATACATAAACACCACCTTACTGGAGCTTGATGCAATCAGTCCCTTCAGGGAGAATCCCCTCGAGTTCTTCACGGGTGAATACTCTGAAGCTGACAGGAAGACCTGTGAAAATATCATTCGAGCGAGGATGACGATGGTGGATGCTGTTCGGGCTATGATGAGTGGGGATGCAGTAAAGGGGGAGCAGCTTCTGCAGATGTCTCTGTCTTACCACCCCGGTGAGGAGGAGGCGCGTGATAAACTCACGCGCCACTATGCTACGCTGATGATACGGCTGATCGGAACAGGCAGATGGGAGGAGCTCGAGAGTCTCGCCAGAACGACTCTGAAACTCGATGCCGAAAATCTCATGGCAATAGAAGCTCTCTCCATTTCGCTCCTTAACAGGAAACTCTATGAGGATGCGGCTCCTTTTCTCGAGAAAGGGACGAGGCGATATCCTTATTATGCTCCATTCCACGCGGAGCTGGGTTACCTGTATGCCCAGGTGGGAAAGGCCGAAGAGGCGATTTCATCATACGAAGTTGCCATGGCCATGGACCCTCGAAACGCGGAGTATGCATTCGACCTCGGAGTTCTCTATCTCAATTCTGGCAAACCCGGAAAGGCTGTCGAATTATTCCAGAAAGCCGCCCGAAACGAGCCTGAATTCACAGAGGCATATATAAACCTCGGAGGTACTTTCGCCAGTCTGGGAATGCTGGACGAAGCCGAGAAGGCTTTCACACGGGCTCTCGAACTGGATCCGAACAACCAAATTGCACTCAGAAACCTGAATAGAATTCGCTCGAGATAGAGTTACTCCTAATGAGCGGATCCTGTGTGCCTGGTCTTACCGTCATGTTTCAGGGTCCTCTACTCAACCTGGATTCGGTGTAGGTCCTGTTGACCGTTACGCCCTTTCGCCTGGACTGTTTGGATATGAAAAAACACACCACCGACCACACGGGCTCGTCATCGACAGGCTTCAGTATGCGTGATCTACCCAATGCCGAATACGCCTCTCAGGGTGCTACTGAGCACCAGCCAAAGCGAGAGGAGTATCTGGGCTTCGCAGGGATATTGCGTGAAACAGGATAGATTAAGCTTCAAGACCGTGTAATCCGGTTCACTGGTAGAGGAAGATCATGGAATAGACGATTAAAATGATGATGAAGATGCCGATTGATAGACAGGTCAGTCCAAACACTTTGGCCAGCTTCTCGAACCAGCCTGCCGGTGGTTCGGTGAGCTTTTTCTTGATCGTCCTTGTTCTCATCAAATGCACGTATTCCCGCGGCCTGTCCTCCTTAAGCTCCTCCAGAGGGACGCGACCAGTGAATATAACCGGATCCATCGGGAATTTCTCCGGTCTGAAATGCGTGTTGAAGAAATGGATAGTGAATATGAAACCGGTGGCAAGCAGCGCCTCGTCGCTGTGTATGATAGTTGCTACGTTGATCAGCCAACCGGGGATACCGAGCAGATTGGTGAAGAACTCTGAAAACCAGAGCAGAAGGCCGCTGCTGCCGATCACGGTCACTCCCCAGAACACGGCAAAGTAATCAAATTTTTCCCAGTAGGTCCATCTTCCATACCGAGGGCGAGATCCTATCCCCAAAAACCATTTCACCGTTTGCCAGAATTCGATGAGATCCCTCTTTTGGAATACCAGTGTGTCTTCACTCGAAAGCATCCGGCGGAGCGGGATCCTCTGTTTGCGCTTCTTGTTGAAAAGATATCCAAGATGGATGAAAAAGTAAGTAAACGTGATGATGGCGGCCATCCGGTGTACAAAGCCCGTTACTTCGTATCCCCCCATGATCTTCGAGAGTGTCTGGAAGACGCTTACACCTGAAAACTTGATAGTCATTCCGGTAATGGCCAGTGAGAGAAAACTTACTATCACGAGCAGGTGCAGAAAACGGGATATCGTATCAAACCGTTCATAGTAAGGCCCCTGGCTCACATGAACAGCCCTGGTTTTGCCGCGGTTTTCCCTGAGGGCTTTAGGGAGCCAGAGGATCGTGTGTGTTCCGAAGAACGTGAGGGTGGCCGCAAGGAGAATTGTCATGCTCCAGAAAGTATAATAGAGATACGGATATTTCGATTTGTTGTGATGCGTGGCGTGGGTTAGGTATCCGACGAATTTCCTGTTGGAGTTCGGGTGGCATTTCTTACAGGTATTGACCACGTTCTCATGACTCAGAGTCGAACCTATGTCGGACGGAGCCAAGATGTTGTGAGCCCCATGACAATCGTAGCACTTGGCTGTCCTTGCGGAGCCGAGCTTCGACACCTTGCCGTGAAAAGTTTCGAAGTAGGTTTCCGCCACCTCCATATGGCATTTACCACATTTCTCCAAGATGTCCTGACGGAATTCGCTCAGGTCCACTCTCTTTATCGTATGCGATAGATGGCAATCATTACATACAGGCAACTTTTTATCTGTTTCAGTCACCAGAGAACTGTGAACGCTGTGCTTGAATTCCTCGTATATTCCAAGATGACATTTTGCGCATGTGGTTGCGATGTTGTCGGGATGTACCGTAGAGCGAGGGTCTATCACAGGCAACTCACGATGGGATGTATGGCAATCCACACAGGTGGCGGTGACCATCAATCCACTCTGCAGCAATCCCTTGCCGTGAATGCTCATTGTGTATTTCTTTATTATTTCATGATCCTCCCCCCTATATGCCACCGCCGCCTTCTGCCCCTCGCGGTGGCATCTCCCGCAGAGATCAGGAATATTCCGTGAGAAGGTGAGAGAAGTAAGATCTTTTTTTGATTTCGTGTCGTGGATACCGTGGCAATCAGTACAGTAAGGAGCGATAGGATTTCCCTGAGCGTGGTATGTTCCATGCTGGCTTATCTGGTAATCCTCGACCTGTTCCGAGTGGCACATCGAGCAATCCACCTTACCGCTGTTTTTACATACGGGATCACGCGAATTACTCACGTTTGTATGACACTTGATACATGAATTAACTCCATGAACTGATTGCTTGTGTTCCTCCTCGTCGACATAGAGTGATATCTCTTTACCATCTACGTTCTTGGTCAGATCCGTTCTGGAATGACAATCCATGCAAAGCCCGTCGGGAAAACTCTCTTCGTAGAATACACGCCGCACATTGTGCGGCTGATGGCAGTCAATGCAGACCGGTATCTCATGTGGTTTCTTCTCCCACAGCTCACCCCTGATTACTTTCAGATGTACTAGTTCAATCTGTGCATGGCACTTAGTGCAAGTACGAGCAATGTTGTGGCGGTTGATGGTGGATGCCGGATCTTCGTGTGGAAGAATGTCGTGGTAGGAATGACAGCTGGTGCAAACTGCGGTGACGATTAATCCTCTCCTGAAAAGACCGTCACCATGAATCGATTGTGAATAGTCCTCCAGTACGTGTCTCTCATCGATATCCTTGAGCTGGGATACCAGTGTGCCCTCCTTGTGGCAGGAACCACATAGGGAGGGGATGTTCATCACGTAGGTCTTCGATCTTTCATCGGTTGCCGGCAGGATATCATGCTCACCATGGCATGTGGTACATGTCGGGGCCAGATATTTACCTTGCCTGAGGGCATGGCCGTGTAAACTCTTCTCGAATTTCGAGGCAGCAACGTCGTGACAGACCGCACACTGGACCTTCTCCAGCCTCTCAGGATGTGGAAGATCGTCTGGATCCGTATCATAATGGCAGGACGTGCATCCCAGATCGGCATGGGCACTCCTGGCGAATGCATCCCCGTCGACATAGAGCGACACAATTTGTCCATTCCTCTCTGTGATGAAATCCCGCTCACCATGGCAATCCAGGCATATTTCATCACCCATTCCATCCGAAGGATAGACTAGAAGAAAACCAACTGCAACGAGGATAAATGTTTTATTATTTATATTCATTCTAAAGGACGAAACCTCACCAGGGAGAAAACGGAATCGTCCATCTACTTTCCAATTTGAGTCTACGCATAGCAACCGGGATTTTTAAGTTATTACCAGGATCCCCCATTGTCAATGTGTGTAAGGGGATGAGTTTTCCCGTATTACAGGATCGGGGTGTGTTCCTCAAGAGAGAGTCTTTCGGGTTTCATTCGGCATGTAGATAACGAACCTTCCTAGGATAAGGGGAGTGTTCACTTTGCGAGTCGGTCGGATTGGGTACCGGTCTTAGCTACAGAAGCCTCATATCAGCAGTCATTAGGACGATATATTTTCTGCATCAGATGCACATCCAAGAGTCGCCCGAATTTCCTGCCGACCTCTCTCATCACACCGATATGTTCGAATCCCTGTGATTCATGAAGCCGTATACTCGCCTCATTCCCCTCCGCTATTCGGGCAATGACTGTGTGAAGCCCAGCTCGCTCACCCTCCTTCAATATAGCTTCCATTAGCTCACCACCGATCCCCTCACCCCGATTTTCTTCCCTCACATATAAGGAGATTTCTGCGGTATCAGAATACGCACACCTGTCGGACCATTCGCTGAGTGAAGCCCATCCGCATACTGTACCATCCTGTTCTGCTACCAGTATGGGATATCTGGGACCGTGTCTCTCGAACCAGTCTCTCTGCTCTTTGAGAGTTTTTATCCTGGTATCGAAGGTAGCCACGGTTGTGAGAATCGCTTCATTGTATATTTCAGTGATGGCTACCAGATCCTCCAGGGTTGCTCTTCTTACTGTAACCATCGTTCATTACATCCAGTCATGCTCAATTCAATCCTACGTCAAGCCGTTGAGGATGCGGTTTTCTTCTCAGGAGTAATTTCACAGAAGATGCTCGATTCGTCCACCTCAATGATCTGAAAATCCACATTGAATCCAGTCACTATTGACACGAACCGCTCTGGATTCACAGTGGTTGCCTTGAAACCGTCCTTGCAGATGATCACACCATTGCCGGTTTTCTCATGGTCTATCTCTCCCAAAAGGCCCGCTTCCGACTGAAGCCTGAACCATTCGAGTCTGTGCTCCCAGAACCTCTCTGAATAACTCGAAAAAAGTATCGTCGCAGCCGGCTTCGCGACCCGAATGCTCTCCCCGATCAATTCCCTCTGACTCACGTGGAAGGCTGAGATGCCGTTCTGAATACATACAACCCGGTCGAATACCCCATCAGAGAATCCAAGCCGGATTGCATCCATCCGCAGAAGGAAGCAATTCGGTGTGTCTCTGAGCAGTTCTCTTCCCATGAATAGACTGGTAAGCGAGGTGTCGATACCGATGACACACGAAGCTTTTTCGGCAAGTCGAGGGAGTATGCGTCCGTAACCACACCCCAGTTCCAGTACCCGGTCCCCTGACATAATATACCCTGCCACATGATCCACTTCGGCCTCAAGATACTGTTTAACCCGGGGTGGTGCGATATCATAGGCCTGTTTCAACCGACCGGCTGAGAGCTTATCGCTGTAATAGTCGCCTCTCATTCAACTTCCTGTGCCGGAGAATGCGTTAGATAGGCTCATAAAATAGCATTAGCTCTTCATTCGCGAAAAACCAAACCACGATTGCTCCCGTCACGATCGAAGTAGAATGTCCAGGTGTTTCCTCGTTTCGCTAATGATCACTCCCGAAAGTCCCAAGAGACCGATGAGGTTTGGCGCCGCCATCAGACCATTCATCACATCGGCAAGTGCCCAGACGAGATCCAGTTTCATCACAGCCCCCACAAACACGACGATTGTGAAGAGGAGACGGTAGGGTTTCACGGATCTCTCACCGAGCAGAAACTCTATGGATTTCTCCCCGTAGTAACTCCAGCCCAGCAGCGTTGAATAAGCAAAGAAGATGAGTCCTAGGGTTACGATGAAACCCCCTGTCCCCGGGATGCCTGCCTCGAAAGCGCTCCCCGTCAGCTCGGCCCCATTCAATCCCGACAGCCACTCGCCGGATATGAGGATCACCATGCCGGTCAATGAACACACGATTATTGTATCGATGAAAGTCTGCGTCATCGATACCAGCGCTTGCGACACCGGATTTTTCGTCATTGCAGCGGCCGCAGCAATCGGAGAGCTTCCGAGGCCGGATTCGTTTGAGAATACCCCCCTGGCAATCCCCATCCTTATCGTCATCATGACGGTCGATCCCACAAATCCTCCGGCGGCTGCAGTCGGAGTAAAGGCAGAACGCATGATTGTGAAAAAGATACCGGGGACAAGCTCAAGGCTAGTTATGATGATGTATAATGCTCCCATTACATAGAAGAAGATCATGAAAGGAACGAAGACCTGGGTGACCCTCCCGATTGACTTCACTCCGCCTACGATGACGAGGCCTGTTAAGATGGACAGTACGATACCGGTCGCTATGGGAGGAATCCCGGATGTGGCCAGGACAGCATCGGCAACGGAATTCGATTGAACCATGTTACCGATCCCGAAGGCGGATATCGAGGCGAATACTGCGAAAAGAGTTCCTAGCCACTTCCATCCAAGGCCCTTCGAGATATAGTACATTGGTCCGCCGCTCATAGTACCTAACGCGTCTACCCGCCGGTACTTAACGGCGAGAACGGCCTCGGAGTATTTGGTGGCCATACCGAAAAGACCGGTTATCCACATCCAGAACAGTGCCCCCGGTCCACCAGCCACTATGGCAGTAGCTACGCCGGCGATGTTCCCGGTTCCAACAGTGGCTGCGAGGGCAGTCATGAGTGCCTGGAAGTGAGTAATGTCTCCCGGCGCTCCTTCTTCCTTCCTTTTAATGAGCGCCAGCTTGAGGGAGGGGAGGAGAGTGGTGATCTGCAGTCCCCGGAGTGAGATAGTGAGGTATACTCCGGTCCCGACAAGGAGAATGAGGAGGGGGAGTCCCCACACTGCATCACTGATTTGAACGAGCTGTTCAGTAAAGAGATCGATCAAGAGACCCCTGCCGGTGATTACGTGAGTCTAACCCTCTTCGCTTTCCTGGGACCCTTCCCCCTGCTCTTTCTCTCTATCCTCTCTATCTCTTTGTCTATCAGCTCTCTTATAGCCAGAAGTAACTCTTTCCTGGCATTCAGCAGGTGTCTATCGGCCTCTGAGAAATGTGACATGAGGTGACAGATTGGGCACAGTCCGGCGAATAGATCGCCATCTTTCATGCTGACTTACCTCCTTTTCTGCCGCCAGCGAACCTGACGGTAAGCAATCCCTTCGCGAGTTTCGCTTCCTTTATCTCCAGACCGACAAGACTCCTCGGGAGGAATATATTCCTTCTGAAACCACCCAGTGAGATGATTATCTCCTCCCCCCGTATCCACACATCAACGTCCTTCCTCGAGACAAAAGGAAGCATCAGTTTCATCAGGTAATCATTCTCATCCTCGAATATCTCTATAGGTTTATCGGTGAAAAATATCTTCGTTGGATCTTCCTCTTCGAACACATCCTTCGCCAGGCTATTCAAGAGTTTTACACCGACGACTTCCGTATCCTGTAATCCGGCTTCGAAGATTGGTAAAGGGTCGAAGCATTCACGGGCGAGCTTTATGTGTCTCTTCTGAACCAACTTCCAGTTGTCAAAATGGGAGTCACTCACACCTTCCGGTATGATTCTGTTCATGACGATACAGTCTACAGAAAAACCGAAGAGACTAAGGTATGTGTATACCCTCTGGCTCTCCTTTATCACCATCTTTTCAGGATTCATCACGATCCTTATCGTACTCACGCTTGGGTCGCTTAGGACATGCTTCAGCCTGTCGATCCTGTGGTAGAGCTCTTCTATCGAGCTGTAGACTTCGTCCTGGGGAAGGGGCATCTTTGTCACCCTCCTCGCCACCGGCCTTACCGCCTTCATGACCTTTCTCTCTATGTGAAAAAGCCTGGACATGTACCATTCCAATATGTCGGGGAAAGAAAGCATCCTGATGGTGCTCGCGGTAGGGGCGCAATCTATTATCGCCACGTCATATTTCTCCTCCTCGACATAATCCATGAGCCTGAGGAGGCTGAAGAGCTCTTCCATACCCGGGAATATGGAGAATTCCTCCGCCATAACATCTTCGAAGCCCTGATATTTTAAGAACTTGACTACAAACTCCTGGAGAACTCCCCAGCTTTTCGAGAGTTCTCTGGTGACGTCGATCTCCTGTGCCCAGAGATTCTTCTTTATTCGCCTAGTATCATAGCCTATCTGAATATCGAAAGAGTCTGATAGACTGTGCGCCATATCGGTGCTGAGAACGACTGTTTTATATCCCATTTCAGCAGTCCGTACCGCCGTCGCGGCCGACATGCTCGTTTTCCCCACGCCACCTTTGCCCGTGTAGAGTATTATCCTCAAGTTTCCCTCAATGTCCCTGGCTCACGGTTTCAGACCACTCTCCCGGAAGTATTCATAAAGCCCCGAAGCCCCTTTTGTTGTAGTGCTCAGGGCAGCAGCCTTCACAGCGAATGAGAGTGCTTCGCAGCAACCTTCGCCGAGGAGTGATGCCGAGGCGAAGGAAGCGAGAAATACATCACCTGATCCGGTTGGATCGACAGTCCTATCAACTTCGTATCCATTACGAAACTGCTGGGCCCTTCTCCCATCCGGCTTCACCCACGTGAGAAACGCCCCCAATGCCCCCAGGGTGATCGCTACGATTCCCGGACCGTGCTGATGGATCAATGAAGATGCCCTGGTCAAAGAATTAATTAACTCATCACCTTCACCTGCAATTTCCACACCCGTAGAAGTCCTTGCCTCGCTTACATTCATCTGCACGTAATGGAAATTCTTCAGCCACTGCTCCCAGCCGGGAGGCTTTCTCGGATACCTTCCCCCATCCTCCCGCCTACCGAGTAGCAAGCTGTGGATGTCGGAGAAGATCCTCGCGTGAAACGATCCTGCCAGCCGCTCCATCGTGGAAAGAGAAATTTCCCACCCAGATATGAAGTTTACTATGAGATGGTCTAACTCATCAAGGCCCTGAATCTCCTCGTATGAGGTCGGCGACACGCCGGCTGTAGAAACTTCCGTCCTCTCCCCCTCACTGTGGTAGTAAAGGTCCACCCTGTTGTTCTCGGACTCATCACGAATAGTGTTGACGGTTGACACGTTCGGAAGGTTCTCAAATATTTCCATAATTTCGGTGTGAAGATCCCTCCCAACACGGAGAATCGGGACAATCTCGAAATCCTCCGGCAGGAATGCTCGCAACGGAAGGATAGTATAAAGTACTCCACCGAGGGCATCGGTGATTTCCCCGCTGGCACTGTGAATCCTGTCTTTTATCACCGTCCCTATGACACCGATTTTCCGTCTCATCGAAGGCTCTCTTCCCTCATCATGGCTATCCCCGCAGCTCCGATAACACCAGCCTCTCTCCCGAGCTTAGCGGGAACTATTCTGGCTGAATCATCTATTGCTTCGAATGTCAGCTCACGTACGAAGCGCCTGAGCGGCTCAAGAATCATATCCCCGGCTCCCATGACGCCCCCTCCTATTACAACCACATCTGGATTGAGAGCATTCATGACATTGGAAACGCCTATGGCTAGGTATGAGGCCGTCTCTTCCATTATCTTCTGTGCGAATCGATCCCCTTCAAGAGCGCTCTGCGATACCATTTCGGATGTGATACGCGAAACTTCACCGCCTGCTAGCTCGAGAAGTGCCGGTAGATCCCCCGCCTCTGCTCGCTCCCTGGCACGTGACGCGATGGCAGATGCAGAGGCATAAGCCTCGAGACAGCCTCGCTTTCCGCATTTGCACACTCGTCCGTTCAACTGGATTATCATATGACCGAATTCAGCTGCAGCGCCTTTCACTCCCCTGAAAACAGACCCATCTATGACGATTCCACCACCAACACCCGTACCAAGAGTGAAACAGACGAGCACCCTCGCCCCAACTCCCGCCCCTACCCACCATTCTCCGAATGCGGCGGCATTCGCATCGTTGTCGAGATACGTTGTGATACCCAGTTCCTCCTGTACCATCTGTCCGAGCGGCACATTCTTCCAACCGAGGTTGGGCATCTCGAGCACGATGCCTTTATGCGTATCGAGAGGGCCAGGTGTACCCATCCCCACCAGGCGCACCTCGGCACAGCATTCATCCATCAACCTCCTCGCAGTTTCTCCTATCATGGAAACGAGCTGTTTTGGCCCCCTTCGCACATCAGTCGAAATTTTAGTGGATACGACCAGCTCGCCACTTGGTCTCACGACGCCTATCCCTGTGTTGCTTCCGCCTACATCTATGCCCAGATAATAGTTACTGCCTGGCTTCATCTACGGTCCCTCTTTGCTCTTCTTCAGTCTCTTCGATGAGCCGGACTGCGGCATCATAAACTTCTTTCTCATCAATATCCCTCATACAACTGAAATGATCTTGCGGGCACTCCCTGGGGCCGTGTATGCTGCAGGGCCGGCATGGCAATTCCTTCTGCACAATCCTGTATGGGACACCGTACGGGTAGAAACCGAACTCGGGTACTGTCGGTCCGTAGATGACGACCACCGGTGTTCCCATGGCTGAAGCGAGGTGCAGGGGCGCACTGTCACCACTTATGAGAAGCCTGGCACGGGAGATCATCACGGCCGATTGAATAAGGTTCGCCCCTCCTGCTGATGAAACAACGGGATTTGCCCATCGCCGATCCTTCATATCGGCGAGGCTTTCACAAAACTCCTTATCTTCTCCCCCACCCACGAGAACGATAGGATATTCTGCACTCAAAATTTCAATCAATCGCCTGTATCGATCTATCGGCCAGGCCTTTGTTGGCCAGTTCGAGCCGGGTGCGATCGCAATGAATGGCTTTTTTGCATCTATAGCAGCGCTTTTTAGCATTTCGGTCACTAATGAAGAATCCGCTTCGGAAGGGAAAAGTCGGGGCTTGGCTCTCTTATCAATCCCACCCAGGGATTCAAGCAACCTTAGGTTTCGCTCAACTTCATGGCTTAGGCCATCTGCATCGACAGATTTCGTATACAACAACGAACACCACCTGCCTGCGAAACCGATTCTCTTCCCGACACCACCGAACCGGGCAAGGAGTGCACTGCGAAGTGAGGGGTGAGGTATAAATGCTATATCGTATTTTTCCCTTCTTACCCTCATCACAAGACGCAGAAATGGGATAATGCCTTTTTCGGCGCCGCTCTTGTCGTAAAGGAGAAGATCATCAACGAAAGGCGAGTTCTCAAAGAGGGACGCATTCTTTGGAATCGTGACCAGCGCAAGATGCGTCATTTCATCCATCTTCTTGATTGATTCGAGTAGAGGCGTTGCAAGGACAAGGTCGCCCGGGAAAGCCGTCTGTATAACCAATACTTTCTTCAAAGACTTTTTCACCTCAGCCTTTCTCCGCAAGCTGCATCATAGTTTCATTCGGCCTTGTTTTCCATCTCCTGTGATGCCACAACCACTGTTCCGGCTTCTCCCTCACATATTCCTCGAGCCGTTTATTGATCTCGCAGACGATAGTGTAAACATCCTCTTCAGTGTTACCCGATGCATTAACCTCGAGTGGCCTGATGATGAATCTGTGTGTTCCATCCTTTTCTCTCAATATCACAGTTGTAACGATGGGTACTTTGAGCCTCAGAGCGAGTACGGCCGGTCCCCTTGGAGTGGAAGCCAGTTTTCCGAACAGAGGAGCAAATATCCCTTCCTCATGTGCATCCTGATCTGTTAGAAAGGCGACTATTCTGTTTTTCTTGAGTGCCCTTATTGACTTCGAGACAGCCTGGCGTCTTTCTATTACACCTATCCCGGCCCCCAGTCTCAAACTGTTGATGAGTGCGTCAGACAACGGATTGGATTGCCTCTGGACGATGACATCAAGAGGATACCCCATGAGAACGCTGACTACCCCCATGAGCTCCCAGTTGCCTATGTGATAGGTAACCACTTCCCGCCTTCAAGGGCATGGTCGAGATGCTCTTTCCCGTTTACAGTCACAAGACCCAGTAATGTCTCTCTGTCCAATTGAGGTAGTTTCAGGATCTCGAGAAACGTCCTGCTGAGGGAGATATAGGAATCCTTCAGAACCCTTTCTACAGTTCGATTTCCGTATGCCGGGAACGCATTTTGAATATGTTGCCTTGCAACAGATTTTCTTATGGGAACAAGATGGTAAACGAACGTCCCCATACAGCTGCCCAGTTTCTGAATCCCTATCAGGGAGAACACTCGCACGACCTTGCTGAAAAACCTCAGAGCGAGATATTCGAGGTGATGGGAGAATCTAATCTTCAAATAAAACCCTTTCCCTTGAACATCATTTATTCAGAGAGAGCGGGATCCGCTATACGATACGAATTCAAATATATAAGAGTGAAGGAGGCTGTCAACGGAAAGAATTGAAATGAGCTGACCGCATTTGACAAAAACCACCGTTCTGTGGTATTATAATGAGTGAATAAAAGGGGCGATGATTTGACGGAAAGGAGGACGAATAAAGCCCTTTAGATCGCATTTTTTAAGTCTGTTCAGTTCAAGGAGGATTTGGGATATGCTGAGAAAATGTGTTTTACTTCTCTTATTCTCATTCATTTCAATGGGAGTTGTTTCCAACCTCTCATCAACGACGATCATTAGAGCCGATCTCCCCGAACTGGTCCAGGAAGCGGAATCGATAGCTCTTGGCACCGTTACGGACAAGGAGTGCAGCTGGATAGTCGGAGACGGCAACCACAAGCTCATATACACAACATATGCCCTCGAGGTGGAAGAGCTCATAAAAGGGTATACAACACAGAACAGCATCACCTTCAAGGTTGTGGGAGGAGAAGTGGGTGATGTATCACTCAAGGTTCCCTCTGCACCCCATTTTGAAATCGGAGAGCGGGTGATCGTTTTGCTCTGGCCGGATGGTTATGAGCGGTTATCCGATGTTGTCGGTTGGTCACAGGGGGATTTCCATGTGGTGGATGGCATTGTGGTAGAGCGAAACGTCCCTCTCGATGAATTCATAGCTCATCTCACGAATATCATTATGATGGAGGATTAATATAAATGAAGAGAATGATCACTGTATTCATCCTTACCTTACTCGTAATGCCGACGACGGCTCTCTTTGCATACGAGATCTTCGGTGCCTGGCACTCGTATGACGTGCCGCCCCTCATGTCGGTGAAGCGAGGAGGCACGAATGATTGCACCGGCGAGTGGCTTGCCATAAGAGACGCAGCGTTCACATGGAACGACGTCTCCTGCAGCTACTTCTACTTCGCAGCCAACAGCCCGATAATGAGTAACAGGAATACCCTGGTCTATGACGGCTACAATCAGATTGGATTCGGTAACTACAGCAATCCGAATGTGATCGCTGTTACCTATATCTGGTTCTCCTATGGATCCTGGATAGAGGAGACCGACATCAGGTTCAATGAATCATTCACCTGGAACTGCAGGGGACAGCCCGGCAACTGGGAGATGGATGTCGAGAACATAGCTGCCCACGAGCTTGGCCACACGTTCGGCCTGGATGACCTCTATGGTTGGGGTGACAGGGAAAAGACGATGTACGGCTATGCAGATTATGGTGAGACCAAGAAAAGGACCCTCCATCAGGATGATATTGACGGGATCTGTGACAACTACCCTGCTATTGCCAGCGGGCTAAAGGGTCTGGATTTTCTGAGGAAGGAGGAGGCGAACGCCTCGTGGAGGGCACTCGAAGAGTAATGAGCTCCAAGCTCGGCTGAGGGGGGATTTGGCCCCCCTCGGCATATCGAGATGGAAAGTTTTCGAATCGATTGACAAAGAATCAAAAATGTGATACAATAGTCTTAGTGATAAATCACTCTGGACTCCTCGAAGAGCTCGCTCAGGCCAACATCACGCACATTCTCACGTGAATTACTTCCGGATGAATTTCATATAGAAGCCACAACGGCTCATGAGGTTCCCTCAGTCGATCCCAATCCCAATTGCCCGAGCTTCTTGAGAAGCGCTTCGGCATCTATGAATCCAACGAAACGCAGGTCCCTCCTCTCAATTCCATTTCGATCCAGAAAGATCACCGTCGGCACTCCCTTTATACTGAACCGCTCCCTTAGAGCCACCGATTCCGGTGATCCAAAACTCGTCAAGTCGGCTTTCACGACAACCATTTCTCTTGACAACGCCACGACTCTTGGATCACTGAAGGTGAAGTGATCGAGTTCTTTGCATGGTATGCACCAGTCGGCGGTGAAGTCGATCATTACAGGCTTGCCAAGTTCTTTCTGGCTTTCAAGCACCTCTTCGTCATATGGTATCCAGGCGAGTTCCTCCCTCGCTTCACCGGTCGGAACGATGAAGTAGACTCCAAGCAATACGATAGCTACTCCTGTAGCACGCTTGATCCACAGAAAGCCAGGCCTGCCTTTTCCGGAACCCTCCAGAAACCCCAGATACAGTCCGGAAACGAGAGCCAGCAGAAGAACGATGAACTTTAAGAGCCCCGATGACATTAGTGGACTCAGGAAGTACACTGCCATGGCGATCAGTACGATCCCGAATACCTTCCTTACCCACACCATCCAATCCCCCGAGCTGGGGAGCCTGTTGATGCCCCCGGAGAAGAGGGCGAGAAGCATGAATGGCGTGCCAAGACCAATGGCGAGAATGAAGAACATGACAAATCCCAGGACCGGATCACCCTTCTCACCCACATAGGTCATGAGACCGAGCACGAATGGGCCTATGCACGGTGCGGCGATTATCCCTACGGTGAGTCCCATGAATGCGGTGCCGAAATAACCCTGCTTCGCCTGCCCGGCTCCCCTCGCAATGAACTGCGGCACCCTTATCTCATACACCCCGAACATGCTGAGGGCGAGTACGACCATCACGAGGGCAATGAAGATCAATACTATTGGATTTTGTAATGCCTGACCGAGCATGCTGCCGGTGAGGGATGCGAAGAGCCCGAGTATGGAGTATGTGACAGACATCCCCAGGACATACAATATCGCGTGAATCAGGAGCCTCCCCTTGCGCCCCTCACTCTGCCCACCGAAGTATCCGACGGTTATGGGAATCAGTGGATACACACAGGGTGTAAGGTTCAGTGCAAGCCCGCCCACATATATCAGAAAAAAAGTGATAAGGAGACTCCGAGAACCGAAGGTCGCTCCGAATGTTCCCTCCCCACCATCGGAACCGGTAAGCGAGGCCTTTGCCCGGGAAAGAACTTCCTCATTTCTTGCGTCGAAGCTCTCTCCCTCGTCTACCACTTCCATCACTATTTCGAAGGGTTCGGTCTGAGGAGGCAGGCAGAGAATATCATTGCATGCCTGATACTCCATGGCGCCGCCCGCCTTCAGCTTACCGGGCTCCACGCTGGATGAAATCGCTATCGAACAAAGTACGTAGAACTCCCTTTCGAACACCGAGAGCTCCGTGTCTGAGAAATCGAATGCCTTCATTTGAGCTCTGGGAAATACCAGCCTTCCGGCACTTACACCCTCCGGCAGATCCATGGATATCTTGGTCGGTATCAAGAAATCCTCGAGTGGCTTATCAGAGTTCACATGCCAGGGCTCGTCCACTGTAACATGGAGAAGCATCGAGTAGCTACCACCGGCGGGATATCGGTCAACTGTTGGAATCACCTCGATGTGAACAGGCTGCGGTACCTGCATCAATTCTGCCTGAGAATATCCCTCCGTTGAGGCGGCGAGGGTACATACACAAACAAGCACAAGGGCTATCTTTATCGGCCATTTGTCTCTCATGGGTCTCTCCTCTATCCTGGTGGCAAACATCCTCACATCACTCTCCCACAATCATTCTTCTTCTCAATAATATCGAGGCGGAGATCATCAATATAACTGTAATGACCACCATCCACGCGATATCTATAAACTCATCACCACCCCATGTTCCGAGCACGCCGGCCCGGGATATCTTTACGGCGTGATAGAGCGGAGTGAACCAGGCCACTTTCTCGACCCAGGATGGCAGTGTGTCAAGGGGAAAAAAGATGCCGGAGAATAGGAACATGGGTGTCATAAACAGGGTGAAGTAATAGCTGTAGAGGTCAATAACTGTTATCAGTGAAGTGAAGAGCAAACCGAAAACGGCAAAGAGCGCCCCGATCAATGCCACAACGGGCACCACAGTGAAGAGAGAGGTCCACACCGGGATGCCGAAGATGGATATGATCACGAAAAAGGACAGACCGTATATGAGGGATCTCGTCGTTGCCCACATCACCTCCCCGAGCATGATGTCTTCCGCATCAAGGGGTGTCACAAGCATGGCGTCATAGGTTTTCCCGAAGTGCAGTTTCACGAAGCAGTTGTATGTTGTCTCAAACGATGCCCCCATCATGGCCGAGGAGGCCATGAGGCCGGGAGCGATGAACGTGAGATACGGGAGTCCCTCGATTTGTCGTACGAAGGCCCCTAGACCGATCCCCATCCCGAGGAGGTAAATGAGAGGTTCGAAAAAGTTCGGGAGGATGTTGGCCATATATGTCTTCCTGTATATAGTATAATTCCGGAGCCAGACCTTGCTGGCAGCATGAAGGGAGAAACGGGGCAGCCGTAACTTTGGAATCACTCAATCAGCCTCCTGCCGGTGAGTTTCAGGAATACATCCTCGAGCGTTGATCTCCTGATCAGCGCCCTCGAGACCGGGATTTTCTCCGACCTGAGCCGGTGAAGCAGCTCTTCCCCGTCCTGAGTAAACAGAAGGAGTGTCTCCTCGAGCCTCTCATGGCTAACTACCGCCTGTCCGATCGAATCGAGCAACTCCTCGACATCGAGGCCATTCGTGGATAGTTCCAGGACCTCTTTCGTAAGGTGCTTTTCTACGAGCTCCCATGGTGCTCCATGCTCTATTATCCTGCCGCCATCCATGACGACCAGCCTGTCACAGAGTTTCTCCGCCTCTTCCATGTAATGCGTGGTGATTATCAGAGTAATGCCTCCACTCCTCAATTTCTTCAGCTTTTCCCAAACGAGGTGTCTCGCCTGCGGATCGAGGCCGGTAGTCGGCTCGTCTAGGATCAGCACATCTGGCTCGTTGACGAGAGCTCGTGCGATTAGAAGCCGCCGTTTCATACCGCCGCTCAACTTGTCGACTTTGTCGTTTGACCTGTCTTCAAGCTGAAAGAATTCCAGCAACGATCCGATCCTTTCCCTCGCAGTATGTTTCGGGATGTCGAAGTAACGAGAATACACAAGCAAGTTCTCCCAGGTGGTCAATTCGATATCCAGATTATCTTCCTGAGGGACGACCCCGAGCTTCCTGCGTATATTCTTCCCATCACTCGTCACATCACTCCCGAATACCCTGAGGTCTCCGGTTGTGGGTGCGAACATACACGATATCATTCTCATTGTGGTAGTCTTCCCGGCTCCGTTTGGTCCGAGAAATCCGAAACACTCCCCCTTCTCTATCACGAAATCTATATGATCGACAGCTAAGAGCTCACCGTATCTCTTGGAAAGGTGCCTGGCCTGGACTACTATCATTCTCTCGATTGCCCTCCTCACCTTTACATCAGCGTCATCGGGTCCCTGTCAACGATTAGTTTGATTCCGGTTTTACTTCTTTGCCACTTCTGGATGAACCCGGCGAGGATTCTGTCCATGCCTTCCGCCTTCAGTGATTTCAACAGCACATGCCAGCGGTACTTCCCCCTTAGCTTCCTGTGCACGCAGGGGGCAGGTCCTATAACCTTGATCAGATCGGTGCGTTTGGGACTCGAGTAAGCAGAAAGATCATCCGCAACCTTGGCGGCCGCATTTTTCACCTCTTCTTCCTCCTTGCCCTGTATGATAACATTCGCGAGGGAGAAAAAAGGCGGATATTCAGCAGCCTCCCTCGCTTTGAGTTCAACCTCTGCGAAGCGCTCGAAATCGTGGGCCTGTACAGCCTCAATGACAGGGGAATCGGAGAGGTATGTCTGTATAAACACCTCGCCTCCCAGCTCACCCCTTCCGGTCCTCCCCGAGACCTGCATGAGAATCTGGAACGACCTCTCCTCGGCTCTGAAATCGGGAAGGTTCAATCCCGTATCCGCATTTATCACACCCACGAGAGTCACTTTCGGGAAGTCGAGTCCTTTTGCTATCATTTGAGTCCCGAGCAATATCTGTGTTTCTCCCCTGAGGAACTTCTCGAGGATATCCCTGTGAGACCATCTTCCGGATGTCGTATCAAGGTCCATCCTCTCGGTAGTCGCGTCGGGGAAAATGGACTTTATCTCCCTGTCAACTCTTTCCGTCCCAACACCCCGAAAGAGAAGATTCGTTCCCCTGCACCGTGGGCATTCATCCGGAATCTCCTCCCTGTGATCACAATAGTGACAACCGAGATAAAGTGGCCTTCTGTGCAGTGTAAGTGATATGTCACACCGGCTGCAATGCCCTACCCAACCACATGAACCGCACTGCAGGTATGAGGAGTATCCCCTCCTGTTCAGGAACAATATCACCTGTTCTCCCCTTCCAACTCTCTTGCCGACCTCTGTCCTTAATCTCTCAGAGATCACGGGATTCCCGTCCTCCTGTTTCATGTCCACGATCCGGATATCCGGGAAAGCACCCTGTCCAACCCTGCGCGGAAGCCGGAGCATGCGATAAGTCCCCGTAATCGCCATTTTATATGATTCGAGGGATGGTGTCGCGGATCCAAGTATTACAGTTGCTCCCTCCAGTTCGGCCCTCTTGATTGCCACATCCCTCGCGTGATACCTAGGCGCATCTTCCTGCTTGTATGAGGATTCATGTTCCTCATCCACAATGATCACACCCAGGTTCTCGACTGGTGCGAACACGGCGGAGCGTGGACCCACGAGGATCCTGACTCTCCCTTCCCTTGAGGCCAGCCATGCATCGAAGCGTTCCCGTGGAGTCAGCCGCGAGTGGACGGTGGAGACTATGCCGGGAAACACCTCTCTGAACCTCGATATCGTTTGAGGTGTGAGGGATATCTCAGGGACCAGTACGATGGCCGAAAAGCCTCTTCTCAAAGCTTCCTTTAGCACCTCGAGGTAGACTACGGTCTTCCCGCTTCCGGTAACGCCAAAAAGCAGAAAAACTTCTCCACTCCTTTTACTCACGGAATCCAGGATTTGATCCCTCGCCGCTTTCTGCTCATCTGTGGGCGTCATCGAAGCCCAGCCGGCACCGAATCCATCAGGTCTCAGTTCGGGAAGGGAAGGTTCTTCTTCTCTCTCCTCCACGGCCAGAAGACCCTTATCCACTAAGGATTGAACCACTCTATTTGAAAAACCGACCCTTCTTGTGAGATGCTCGACCTCTACAGGACTTCGCACGCTTTCCATCCACTCATAGCATTCTCGCTGTCGATGGCTTCGACCGAGCAGGAGATCCCTCTCCCGTCCGATCTTGGGTCGTTTTTCGGTGAGGGTGACAATCCTAGTCATCCTAGGAACCGAAACATCACCTTTCACCACCTGCTCGGTTACAATGAGCTTTCTCTTCTCGAGACCGGATACGATCGACCATACAGATCCGCTGATCCCGTCCCTGGAGAGAGATTTCCTTATGCTCGAGAGCGTCCTGGGAGATCTCGATATGAGGAGCCCGAGTACCTTCCTCTGTCCCCTGGTGAGCCCGGCCAGAACCTCGGCATCTAAATCCACCCTGTCGGATAGAGAGATATTCACTCTGCTTTCTCTCACAAGCCCCGCCGGCAGGATGGTCTTTATAACCGTGCCAAGGGGATGCATATAATATCCGCTCATCCACTGTGCAAGCAGGTAGAGCGGTGGCGTTAGCAGAGGTACCTCATCCACAACATCAAGGATATCCTTTACTTCTTTAAGATCGGTGATGTCACTCTCGCCCACTGCGTAACCAGTGAGTACCCTCCTACCGAAAGGAACGAGTACTCTAGCTCCTATTCTAGCTTTTCCCCTCAGATCATCAGGTACGGAATAAGTGAAGCTCTTGAACAGAGGAAGAGGCAGCGAGACATTTATGAAAGGCCGTGTAAGAGTATCCCCTTTTTCCATCACTTTCCCCCGGCTTGGCTTTTTACCTTCACCTCCTGGACTATCCTCCTGCTTCTATCCCGCCCGATGATTTTGCAAAGGTAGCCAGCCGTGTAAGAACCTTCGCTACGGCTTATATCTTCAGGCGTACCCTCAGCGACAATCCAGCCCCCTTCATCTCCACCCTCCGGTCCAAGATCTATTATATGATCAGCAGTCTTCACCACTTCAAGATTGTGCTCTATAACTATCACAGTGTTTCCACGGTCGACTAGCCGGTGGAGCACGTTCAGCAGGTGTTTGATATCCTCGAAATGAAGTCCCGTTGTGGGTTCATCCAGTATGTATAGCGTCCTGCCGGTACTTATCTTAGATAGTTCGCTTGCAAGTTTCACCCGTTGAGCTTCGCCTCCCGATAGCGTTGTTGCAGACTGACCCAAATGGATGTATCCTAGTCCCACATCACTGAGCACCCTGAGCTTCCTCTTGATCTGCGGGACATTCGAAAAGAATTCATGTGCTTCTTCGACTGTCATCTCGAGGACATCCGAGATCGATTTCCCTTTATATGTGATTTCGAGGGTTTCTCGGTTGTATCTCTTGCCTCGACAACTGTCGCATTTCACATACACATCCGGAAGGAAGTGCATCTCGATCTTCACGAGCCCATCTCCGCGGCACGATTCGCACCTTCCCCCTTTCACATTGAAACTGAATCGCCCCTCGCGGTATCCCCTCATCCTGGCCTCTGGCAACTGGCTGTATAATTTCCTGATCGGCGTGAAGAGTCCGGTATAGGTTGCAGGGTTCGAACGCGGGGTCCTCCCTATGGGTGATTGATCTATCTCCACTACTTTGTCGATGTTCTCGATTCCCTCGACTGATGCATAGGGACCCGGCTGCTGCTTCGACCGGTAGAAGTGTCTGGCAAGAATCCTGTACAGCACATCGTTCACAAGTGTACTCTTACCTGAACCGGAGACCCCGGTTATGCAGATGAAAAGGCCAAGAGGAAATGCGACATCGATTGATTTCAGGTTGTGAGCTCTCACGCCCCTCACCACAAGAAATTCTCCGTTGCCCGCTCTTCTCTTCTCGGGGATCTCTATATACCGTTCACCGCGCAGGTATTTTCCCGTAAGGGAAGCGGGATTTCTCATTATGTGTTCGGGTGTTCCATGAGCCACGAGTTCACCGCCGTGTCTCCCGGCACCCGGGCCGAGATCGATCACATGGTCCGCAGACAGGATCGTCTCCTCATCGTGCTCTACAACGATCACGGTGTTGCCCATATCCCTCAGCCTGCAGAGAGTGTCTAACAGGCGCCTGTTGTCCCGGTAGTGGAGCCCGATAGAGGGTTCATCAAGTATGTAGAGCACTCCGGAGAGAGAGGAGCCGATCTGTGTCGCAAGCCTTATCCTCTGCGCCTCGCCACCGGATAGGGTCACTGCCGAACGATCCAAGGTCAGATACTCGAGACCCACATTGATCATGAAGCTTAACCTATCTTTTATCTCCTTCACTATCTGCCATGCGATCTCCGTCTCTCTCGGGCTCAATCTGAGGTCATCGAAGAATGAACAGGCTGCCTTAATATTCATCTCGACTACCTGTGATATGGACTTTCCAGATACGGTAACAGACAGTGCCTCTTTCTTAAGGCGTTTCCCCCCGCAGAAGTGACACGGCCGATCCAGCATGTACTCATCGATCTGAGCCCTCACGGCGTCGGAACTCGTTTCATGATATCTTCTCTCGAGCATCCTCAGGAGACCTTCGTAAGCCCCCCAGTATTCACCCCCCCCGCCCCTCATCTCGTATCTGTAGTGAATCTCCTCCTCGCCTGTTCCGTATAATATTACACGGCGTATGCTCTCGGGATAGTCTCCCCATGGTGTTTTTAGGTCGAACCCATATTTCTCACTGAGGGCAGGGAGTATTGATTTCCTGAGATAACCCCGTGGTTCTCCCCATGGTTTTATCGCGCCTTCTAGTATCGAAAGGCTAGGGTGGGCCACCACGAGTTCGGGGGCGACCTCCTTCCTGACGCCGAGTCCACCGCACTGGGGACACGCCCCATACGGGCTGTTGAAAGAAAAAAGCCTTGGCTCGACCTCCCCGAGGCTCGTACCGCAGTCCGGACAGGAAAATTCCTCGCTGAAAAGCTCCTCTTTGCCGTCCCTCTCAACGATGACGATCCCACCTGCAACCTTCAGGGCGGTTTCGATCGAATCTGCGATCCTCGTCCTGTTCTTATCCTCTATCCTCACCCTGTCGACCAGGATGCTTATGTCATGTTTCTTCCTCCTGTCCAGCTTCAAAACCGATGACGCCTCATAGAGCTTTCCATCCACTCTCACCCTCACGAAGCCCATCTTCTGCGCCCTGGCAAGGGCATCCCTATGTTCGCCTTTCCTGCCCCGAACAAGTGGAGCGTATATCTTCGCACTTGTTCCGGGTGTTGAGTCCATGAGGAGATCGATGATCTGAGAGGAAGTCTGCCTCTTGATTTTTCGTCCGCACTTATAGCAGTGGGGAATCCCGATACGCGCGAATAGAAGCCTCAGGTAATCGTATATCTCGGTGATGGTTCCAACCGTGGAGCGAGGATTTCTGCCGGCGGTTTTCTGTTCAATCGAAATCGCCGGTGAGAGCCCTTCGATGGAATCGACATCAGGCTTTTCCATGAGACCAAGGAACTGTCTTGCATATGCTGATAGCGACTCCACATAACGCCTCTGACCTTCGGCGTATATCGTGTCGAAAGCGAGAGTTGATTTTCCAGAACCCGAGAGCCCGGTTATCACGATGAGTTTGTCTCTCGGGATCTCGACTGTGATGTCTTTCAGGTTGTGTTCCCTGGCTCCTTTTACAACTATGGTATCAATAGATCGCCGCTGCACTGTAACCCCCTGAGCAGGATATCAAATTAATTTAAGTACACACATTATTCATGTCAAAAAGAAAGCCCTGAATGGTTGCTTGCCATCCAGGGCAGTTAATTGCCTTACCGAGCGAATTCGGAGTCCAAGGTTCAGGTGTTGGAACTTTTCCTCAAAGCAATTCCCATTACTTTTCAGTGGACTCTGCAACGTAGCCCAAAAGGAGGTTTTGTAATACAATTATACCACACTTTTAGATTTATGTCAAATGATAATCTGCTGCTTTGCCAGATAAAAATAAAAAGTGAACCGTTTTTCATGATCAGTGTGGCGCTCACTTAGCAGGTCTTTGTATCGGGCAACGTTCTCAGCGAAATTGAGACCTAAACGGATGCAATTTGACATTAAAAGTTTTTCTGGTATAATAAAAACGAATCGATTTCAATGCAGCTTGATGTAACCTTCGCTCTCAGGAGAAAAAAGCCATGGGAAGAGTTTCGATATTTGCTGGATTGACCGCTGTATGTATCTTTTGGGGTCTTTCCTTCGCGACGGTCAGGCATGTACCGGAGGATTACCCTA
Organism: Candidatus Glassiibacteriota bacterium; assembly: GCA_046760905.1. Taxonomy (GTDB): domain Bacteria; phylum Gemmatimonadota; class CAZMKB01; order CAZMKB01; family CAZMKB01; genus JBHIFB01. Next base: position 28,962 of record JBHIFB010000022.1, read on the forward strand.
CCGTCCAGGAAGGAATCGATGCGGCTGTCGACGGTGATACGGTACTCGTGGCAGCAGGGAACTACAGCGGGGACGGAAATCGTGATATTGACTTTTCCGGGAAGACTATCATCGTCATGTCCGAAGAGGGACCTCTTGTTACAATTATAGACTGTGAGGGGAGCTTCTCAGAGCCTCATAGAGGATTCTACTTCCACAGCGGAGAGAGTACGGCTTCCGTCGTGAAAGGTTTCACCATCACCGGCGGTTATGCAGCTTTTGACTGGTCGGGGGAATCCGGAGGCGGGATTTATTGTGAGGGATCCTCCCCCACGATTACGGAAAACCGGATTGTCTCGAACTGGACAGAGTTCAACGGCGGTGGCATCTACTCGGATCCAAACTCCTCTCCAATGATCATTGACAACATCATTTCCGGAAACACGGCGGAAAACACAGGGGGAGGAATATGGTGCGACAATGCGTCAGTCCTGATCTCCGGCAACATGATATCTAACAACACAGGCGTGTGGGCCGGTGGAGGGATAAACATAGACGTTGCTCAACCGACGATCGAGTACACGGTTATAACCGGTAACACCAGCTATTGGGGCGGCGGCATCTTCTGTTTCGACGCATCACCTATAATCACAAACAGCACCATCACTATGAACGCATCTCAGACGGTGGGCGGAGGTATATATTGCTTCTACGGATCATCGCCGGAGATCAATAACACTATACTCTGGGACGATACACCGGATGAGATGTATGTTGACTTTGGTGATCCCCAGGTCACTTACTCGGACATCCAGGGTGGCTGGCCAGGTGAAGGAAACCTTGAAGGTGATCCCATGTTCGTGCTACCGGACAAGCTCGATTTCAGGCTACTGTGGGATTCTCCATGCATCGATGCAGGAGACACATCACAGACCGATCCGGACGGTACACGCAGCGATATAGGGACATTCCCCTTCGACCAGTCCGACTACATGACACTCTATATGACGCCTGATACCATCATGGTCACAGCTGGAGGCGAGCTTGGAATAACCTACACTGCCATCAACCGTTGGATGCAGCCGGAGATGGTCTGGTTCCTTGCAAACGTCACTCTGCCGGGTGGGGCATCCCTCAACGTAATAGGACCGAGGCGATTCACGATTCCCGCAGATTTCACGGCGCAGGTCCACGTTTCCCATCCCATCCCGTCAATAGCTCCGCCAGGGGTGTACGTGTACGAATCCATGATAGGGATCCCTCCATCGGATCTCTACGACATGGATTCTTTCGAGTTCGTCATAGAACCCTGAAATAGAAGGAAATCTTTTTGAAAGAAGCTATGGCAGGAGAACGGATTTCCTAATGAAGGATTTCCCATCTATCCTAAGCAGGAAAAAATAAACACCTGCTCCTGCTGCATTTCCATCCAGATCCGTGCCCTGCCAGATGAATTCATGCTGACCGGGAGGAAGGTTCCCGTTGATGAGTTCTGATACCTCCCTCCCCCGCAGATCAAATACAGCCAGCATAACATCAGCCAGACCATCCTCCCCAACCGCGTCATCGCTTATGGTGAAGGCGATGGTCGTATGAGGATTGAACGGATTGGGATAATTCTGATGTAGTTCAAACGCTCTTGGCAGGTGCACCCCA
>JBHIFB010000023.1:0-30480 GCA_046760905.1 Candidatus Glassiibacteriota bacterium
CGAGCAGGAAGGGGAAAACCGCGCGCAGTTAGCGCGGAAGGGGCAGGATGTTTTCCCCACCTGCGAGCCTTAGGTGGGTCAATGCGAAGCGTCGAACTTAAGGGCTCTAAGTTCCATAAACATTGAACTTAAAATTTTTTGAGAAAATCCTCTGAATTGATCGGGGAACTACTGGAAAGAGACCTCCTCAAGAAGCGTTCAGCTTACCTTGAAGGGGTATTCTGGTTGGACGCAGTTTGTAGCCTACAAAGGGATGATCCCTCCGTTTAATCCCGCTTGAGCCCGTATTTCTCCATTTTCTTGTATAGATTACTCCGCTGCATGCCCAGCTTCCGGGCAGTCTCGCTTACGTTCCAGCCATTTTCCTCCAGCTTCCTGTTGAGGAACTCCTTCTCAGCACCCTCCTTGAAATCCTGAAAAGTGTCAAACTCCTGTCTGTGTCCTTTATCAATCCCGGTCATAGATCTTATGTGTGTGAGAACATCATCAAGGCTGATCGCATCCCCGGACGATAGTATCGCCAGCCGCTCGATTGCGTTTCTGAGTTCTCTCACGTTACCGGGCCACGACAGGTCCTTCAGGTAATCGATCGCATTTTTCTCAATGGATTTCTTCTTAGTCCCGTTTTCTATGGCGTAATCTTCCAGAAAAGCTTCGACCAGATCTGGAATGTCTTCCTTCCTCTCACAGAGAGGGGGTATGTATATCTGAACCACGTCGAGTCTGTAGAAAAGATCCTCCCTGAAAGTTCCCTTGGCGATCTCATCAGCGAGGTTCTTATTGCTAGCTGCAAGGATCCGAACATCCACGTCGATTTCTCTCAATCCCCCCAGCCTGGTGACCTTTCCCGTCTCGATTGCCTTAAGCACCTTCGCCTGTGCCGCGAGTTCCATATCACCTATCTCATCGAGAAAGAGAGTACCCCCGTCTGCAAGCTCGAACTTTCCTTTCCTAGATGTAACGGCTCCGGTGAAAGCCCCCTTCTCGTGTCCAAACAGCTCCGATTCGACCAGTTCCCTTGGAATCGCAGCGCAGTTCAGCTCGATGAAAGGTCCGCCTGCCTTTTTGCTCATCCGGTGTATGTACCTGGCGATGAGCTCCTTGCCTGTGCCGTGTTCGCCACGGATGAGTACACGTACGTTGCTGGGAGCAACCTTCTCTGCCAACTTGACGACATCCTGCATAACCTTGCTGCTACCCACTATCCTGTATCTCCGTTCAACATCCGACCGCAATGCGCGGTTCTCCTTGATGAGCTTCACACTCTCGAGGGCATTCTCAATGGTGATGAGAACTCTGTTCTCATCGAGCGGCTTCTCCAGGAAATCGAAAGCCCCCAGCTTGAGGGCGTCCACCGCGGTGCTTATGGTCCCGTGGCCGGAAATCATCACAACTGCCACCTCATCGCCGTGAGTCTCCCCGATTTTCTTGAGGACATCCAATCCCCCCACACCCGGCAGCTTTATATCGAGAAGGACTAGATCCGGCTCCTCCTTTTCGATAACTCGCAGTGCAGTCTCACCGCTCTCTGCGAGACATACCCTGTAACCCTCATACGTGAGTATCTGTTCGAGGCTCCTCCTCACACCAGCCTCATCATCTACGACGAGTATCTTCTCCCTGGACATAATTCCTCCGAAAGCATCGACCGAATTGTATGAAGCGCCAGCCAGACATTCTATTCATGCGTTTCGAGGGGGATGTTCCTCAGTGTAGTGTATATAGGCCCTTCAGGACGTAACGTGCTCTTCACGAGATGTATTCCGCTTACTCTGAAAGTATAAGGCGCAAAATGAGATTGGGCGAGCTTCGACTCGAGACTCTTCAGTCTCCATGTACCTTTCACCCTCCCTATAGTTAGATGAGGTGTCCAGGCCCTCTTCTCAAGATGGAATCCTATCCTCTGGAATCCCTCCTCGATCCTGCTGTGCAATGTCGCCATATGGGAAGAGTGACCGACACCGACCCATATAACTCTCGGACGTTTGAGGGATGGGAAAGCCCCCACGTTTTCCACTTTCAACCTGAACGGTTTCACCTCTTTCGCCGCCAGCCGTGAGACCTCATATATGACCGGCTCTCTCCACTGCTCAACTTCGCCAAGGAACTTCAGTGTTAAATGGACGTTGCCCGGATCGACCCATTTCACCGAGGCGCCGGTACCGGAAAGCTCTGTGATAAGATGTCCAAGCGCCTCTTTCAGATCTTCTGGTAAAAGTACCGCAAGAAACAGTCTCACGCTGATAATCTCCTGACTTAGCTGACGATCCAGTGGCAGGTACTGTGGAGGGGATTCAGCTCTCGATGGCCAATGACTACCCGATCAGCCTCTTCCACAGAAGCTGCATCACAGCCGCGCATGTTCTCTCCTTGATGTGGCTTCTCGTTCCGGTGAATCTGAATTTCTTTATGAGAGTCGCCTCATCATCCTGAATCCCGACGTAAACGGTTCCTACAGGTTTTTTCGGTGTCCCGCCAGTCGGACCAGCCGTTCCGGTGACAGCTATCTTGAAGTGAAAATCTCCCAAGGTTGAAAGACCTTCCATCATCTTTCCGCATGTTCTCCGGCTCACTGCACCCCATCGTCTTATCACTTCTTTAGGAACCCCAAGTAACTTTATTTTGGATTCATTGGAATAAGCGATTACAGACAACATGAAAAACTTTGAAGAACCGGGTACATCTGTCAACCTGTCAGATACACGGCCACCGGTCAGAGATTCCGCGATCGCAAGCCTTTTTCTGCTCTTGATGAGTATCCTGCATATCGCATCTCTCAATGTATCATCGCCGAATCCAAACACATATCGAGAAAGCGCTTCTTTCACATCTGCAAACACCCTTTTATACTCTCTCTGACCCAGGCCGGCATTGTAAATAAAAACGTCAACGCCATCCATCGTTCTTCTCGTATCGAGGCTAACAAGTCCATACTGCTTCCTAAACGGACGTATAAACTCCAGTACCTTTTTCTGACTGATTCCGGCTGTCCTGATTGGATTATTCATCAGTTTCACCAACAGAAATTGCTGTTTCAAATTATACCGAGTGCCAAAAGGAGGCGCAGCACGATGTTCGAGTACACGCCGGCCAACACATCATCTATCACAATACCTAGGCCGCCATGTAATCTTTGAGACCTTCTTATCGGCCATGGCTTCAGGACATCGAAGAACCTGAAAAGGAAAAACGCAACCAAAATCACCTGCAAGCTCGATCTATCGAGCAAAAAAAGCGTCACCATGAAACCACAGATTTCGTCGATCACGATCTCACTTGCATCATGGCCGAGAATCTTCTCGGCTTCTCCTGCACTCTTCACTGCGATAAAAAAAAGAACTACAAACAGGGGAACCTCAACAATAGTCGCCTTGTTAAAAAACACGTATATCCATGATGCCTGAACGAGAGTGGCAGCTGTGGCGGATGCGATGGGGAAGTAACCGATCCCGAAGACGGATCCGATGACGACATGAACTTTCATCATGAAGTCATTGCCCATTGTTCGTGATTCTGCCTGGTCTGTGATAGACTCGGACTTCATAATGTTCCGAGATCGGTTTTCGTTAGATCGGGAGAACATGATTGACTATGAAACAAGGTGACGGAACTTCACAATGTATATAACTCCTGATACGGTGGTGAGGAAGATGACCAGCCACAGCGTGTAGTAATTAAGGTACTTATGAAACACGTCGAAACTCTGGAAGGAGTAGTCAGGATACTCACCAGCGATACTCCAGTGGGCATAACGCAAAAGGACAGAGCCTATAAATATATTCTGGATGAGGGTCTTTAATTTTGCCAGACCGCTCGCCGGGAAGTAATTCCCGTGGCCTACCACCGCTATGTACCTGAAAGCCATGATCACCGCCTCACGTCCAAGAATTATTATGATCACCCATAGTTTTACATCCCTGAACACCTCACTGGTATCTTTTAGGAGGTAGAACGCAAGGAAGGCAGATGTAATGAGAAATTTGTCGGCAAGGGGATCTATCACCTTCCCCACCTCTGTCTCATCACCGTATTTCCTCGCAAGATAACCATCATACAGGTCAGTCAGAGCAGCGGTAAGGAATACGATCAGGGCAATGACCTTTATCAGGACGCCTTGAGATAAGATGATGAGGATGAAAAGGATTGGGCTCAGGAAGAACCTGAAAACAGTGATCTTGTTAGGCAGCGTCACACCAACCCCCCTTCAAGCTTCCCGTGGCTGTTCTTCTCCATCTGCTTCTTCATCAAAACCAATTTCGATATCTTCATAAATGTGTTGAGTACCCCCGTACCACGCGCGGCGCTTGCTTCGACACCACTCCTGCCGAAGAGGTTCAGCCTTTTCGCAAGCTCCTCACCGGAAAGGGCGTAAGGCAGATCACACTTGTTGTATTGTAAAAGTATAGGAAATTCCTCTGGAGCGATTTTCCAGCTCGAGAGGATGTCAGTGATTTTCCTCAAGCAGGATTGATTTTCTTCCATTCTTTCCATCTGGGAATCTATAACGATAACAATCCCGTGACAATCCCTGAGAATCATTTTCCACAGGTGTAGATAATCCTCCATCTGGGGAAGCGCGGTGATCCGGAAGTGCAGTCTGTCCCCGTCCTTACGCTCGATGTCGAAGTACAGAAAATCGATCGGCGCCTTACCGACACTCGAAATACTCGTCGTCACATAAGCAGCAAGGTCTCCACCAGAGATAGCCGACTGCAAATAGTACAGGTTAGCGGTTTTTCCACTTCCCCGAGGACCTCCATAAGCTATTCTCAGTTCCAAGTCATCTCCAATTTTCTAAGGTGATCACTCTACTTGAATTCTTTTCTTCCCTCGATGGCACGGGAAATTGTAACGTCATCGGCATATTCAATGTCCCCACCGACCGGTAATCCTCTGGCAATCCTTGTGACCTTCACTCCGAATGAAGTTAACACCTTCTTCAAGTAGATGGCGGTTGCTTCGCCTTCTACGGTTGGGTTGGTTGCTATGATAACTTCCTTAACTTCCCCCTCCTTCAGACGTTCGAGCAGCATATTGACGGTGAGATCCTCAGGACCGATCCCGTCGAGAGGCGAGAGGACACCCTGAAGTACATGATACAACCCCTTGAAATCACCTGCCCTCTCAATGGCCATCACATCGCTGGCCTCCTCTACCACACACAAAAGGTTGCGTTCCCTGTTCATATTCCTGCATATATCACATGGATCTTCCTCGGTAAGGCTAGCACAGGCGGAGCAAGTCTTTACCCTGTCTCGAACCTCCCTTATTGCATCCCCAAGGGCGACCGCCTCCTCTCTTGGCACCTTCAACAGGTAGTAAGTTAACCTTCGGGCGGTCTTCTTACCAATCCCGGGAAGTCTCGAAAAATGTTCGATGCATTTCTCAATCGCGCCGGACATCTTCCAACCCTTCTGTCAAAGGATCCCTGGAATCTTAATGTCGCCGGTTACCTTCTTCATCTCGGAAGCGGCCATCTCGCCAGCTGCTTCAAGAGCCCCATTCACTGCAGCGAGAAGCAAATCTTCGAGAAACTCTACTTCGTCAGGGTCAATGACCTCCGGTTTTATCTTTATCTCTATTAACCTTCGCTGCCCATTTGCAATCGCCGATACAGCACCACCTCCCGCCGAAGCACTCACATGCTTCCTGGACAAATCCTCCTGCACTTTCTTCATCTCGCCTTGCATCTTCTGTAGTTGTTTCAAAAGCTGTCCGATGTTCTTCATACCTTATATATCCTCCTCGTGATGGTCCCATACCGGTACTTACTTAACCTCCTCAGCATCCAGGATCCTTTTGAGCTTATCGTATATGTGTGCCTGCTTCGAATGTCCCTTTTTCCTGCCTATCGCAGGGTGTGGAATCTCAAATTGAATGTCGAAGTGAACCCTTCTCCCGCAGACCTCAGACATACAATCATTCATCAGTGAAATATGTTGTGGTATCTTCAACTGGTCCTTCATGAAGGAATTCTGACATTCGACTTTAAGAATAAACGTATCGCCCTCCAGGGCAACCGGTTGTGCCCCCGATAGAAGGCCAAAAAGAGTTGCCTTTCTCCTGCTTATAATGTCCATGAATCTCTTCCAGACATCCTGCTCGCCTTCATCAGGCTTCGACTGCTTGAGTATGATCCGGTTTTCACCGCATGATGCTTCCTCTGAATGGTCGATGGCTGAATTTACCGATTCACCGCCAGTCTCTTTTCCCGATGGAAGAAATCTCAAAAGGGAAGTCTCGAGTATGATTTTCTTGACATTGGAGTTTCTGAAGAGGATACGGTTTTTCGATAGAAAGTCGAACATGGAATGAAGCTCAACAGTACTAAAAGACGGTGCGAGTTTCAGATACTTTTCCCTGATGGACTCCGGAATCTCGCAGACCTCGGCCAGCGAGTCGTCTACTTTTAGCACAAGGAGATTCCTGAGATGTTCGAGGAGGCCATCGTAGAACTCGCCCAGGTCCACTCCGCTGTTTGTAATTTCATTTACCAGACGTATAATTCCATCACCACGAGCGCCTGAGATCATCCCGAAGAGGCTCATGAACACTTCGTCTTCTACCATACCCGTGACTTCACGAACATCCTTTTCGTCGAACTTCCCACCGGTAAAAGCACGTATTTGATCAAATAGACTCAAGGCGTCTCTCAAACTCCCATCAGCTTTCCTCGCTATCGCGTAAATGGTCTCATCACTCAGCTCCATGTTCTCGCTCTTAGTCACCTTTTTAAGATACAGGGCCGTTTCCCCTCTGGTGATTCGCCTGAAGTCAAACCGCTGACACCTCGAAACGATCGTAAGCGGCACCTTGTGCGGTTCGGTTGTCGCGAAAACGAAGATGACATTCTCGGGCGGCTCCTCCAGGGTTTTAAGAAGCGCGTTGAACGCCTCGTTTGTGAGCATGTGAACTTCATCTATAATATATACTTTCTTATTCGCTCTGCTTGGGGCAAGACTCACCTTCTGTCTGAGCTCTCGAACATCTCCAATTCTCCTGTTGGAGGCGCCATCTATCTCTATCACGTCCATTGCGTGGCCACGTCTGATCTCCTCACACATGGAACATTCATCACACGGTTCGGCGCCTTCTCTCATCTCACAGTTCACTGCCTTGGCCAGGATCCTTGCCACCGTGGTCTTTCCCACTCCTCTGGGGCCGGTAAAGAGATAAGCATGTGAAAGTCTTCCCTGGAGAATAGCGTTCTGAAGGGTTTTCAATACGTGCTCCTGGGAGAGGACCTCGCAGAAGCGACCAGGCCTATACTTCCGTGCACTCACAGAAGTCATTTCCACAGGCCTCAAGTCATCTTCCTTCATTTCGAGTAGCCTTTAACAGCAGCTGTGACATTCCCTCACGGAAAGGCCGCGGCCGACGAGCAGGGAATGATTCAACAAACGAGCAGCAGATGATTGAAGTGAAAGCTCCCTCAACGCAAGTGTAGCTATACTAACACCTGTGCCGTTTATTGTCAAGGAGCAGAGCAAGATCAAAAGAAGCTTGAAAAGGATGGTTTCACCGGATAAATTCTTTTTGAATGCATGGGCTCAAAGGCATAGACTGGGATATCAGAGCGAGCGCGAGTGGACTATGCGTTTACTGGCATTTATGACAGGCGTCATTCTGAGCCTGAATTGTGGTGGCTCCCCGGGAACAGCTCCGGACGTTCTCCTCATAACACTGGATACGACTCGCTGGGATTACCTTTCCTGCTACGGCAACGATCTTATAGTCACACCGAACCTGGATTCTCTAGCAGGCAGTGGAGTCCTTTTCTCCCATGCGACTACAACGGCACCGGTGACTCTACCTGCCCATGCCTCAATCATGACAGGACTGTATCCCCCAGGGCACGGTGTAAGAAACAACGGAAACTACCGACTTGTTGATGGTGTACCATCGATTGCCTCGGTCCTGAGTGATAACGGTTACATGACCGGGGCAGTGATCGGAGCATTTGTCCTGCATTCACAATTCGGTCTTGATGCCGGATTCAAGGTTTATGATGACAACATAAGAGGTGGGGGAAGGACAAAGTCCACCCTCAGATATATCGAGCGAAGGGCCGATGAAGTCACTGACATCGCCATCTCCTTCGTTGAGAAGGCCGGCTCCTCACCCTATCTGCTCTGGGTTCATTACTTCGATCCCCACAACACCTACGACCCTCCGGAACCCTATGCCACAAAATACAGGGATAACCTCTACGCAGGTGAGATTGCCTATGTAGATGCCTGCCTGGGCAGGCTTCTGAGAAGAATAGCCGATCGGCCTGATGAGAGAGCAGTGATTACGGTAATAGTAGGTGACCACGGGGAAGACCTTGGAGACCATGGTGAGATGTCCCACGGCGCTTTCGTGTATGAATCAACAATGCGTGTGCCTCTCATACTGTCATATCCGGAGAAGGTCCCCGCTGGATTGATCTGTGACAGGAATGTGTCTGTCGTCGATATTTTTCCGACAATCCTCGAATTGCTGGAATTAAGCCCCGAAGGTCTCAACGTTCACGGTGAAAGTCTGCTCAAGGCAATCGTCGGTCAGGAGGCAGTGGAAAGACCTATTTATATAGAAACCCGCTTCCCCCTCGAGAACTTCGGATGGAGCCCTCTGGAGGGCATCATATTTGAAAATTGGAAATATATAAAGGCCCCGACAGAGGAGCTATACAACATATCCGAGGATCCTCTCGAGAAATTGAACGTGTGTGAGAGCGAAAGTGGACAGGCACGACGCATGGCGGCCATGCTAGATTCCCTCTGCCGGGAGATATCCCAACCGGCCAGAGACGCCGGATTCGTTGCCGACGCAGAGACTATCGAGAAACTCGAGAGCCTCGGCTACACTGTAGCTCCCGCGATTGCTCAGGGAGGCCTTAAAGATCCCAAGGTTATGATAAATCCGCAGAGACCGAGGGGAGAGGGGGCCATTCACTATGAGCGTGGAGATTATGAGGAGGCGGAGAAGGCTTTTGCAAAATCTCTGGAGAATGATCCGACGAATATCATGCTCAGGAACTACAGAGGCCTTGCACTATCCTCCATCGGAAGATTGGATGAGGCGATAGGACAATGGGAAGCCGCCCTGGAATTGAATCCGAGATCCATAGATGTACGTATAAACCTTGGAGCGGCATACCTCACAATCGGAAAAACAGATCTGGCGCTTGAAACCTACGATGATGTGCTTGATTTAAACCCAAATTATGTAAAGGCACTGATAGGAAAAGGTAAAACCCTCAGAGCAAGGGGCGAGTTGTCCAGGGCGGTGATTGCCCTGGAGAAAGCAATCAGAGTTGATCCCCAGGATCCGGTGGCCAGGATGTGGATAGGAATCGTGTACAATGAGAGGGGGAATAAAAGTAAGGCGCTCGAAGAGCTAAACCTGGCTATAGACATGAGACCAGGCATGAAGAGAGCTCTCAGAGAGAAGGCTATGGTCCTAATTGATCTCGGGGAACCTGGCGAGGCGGCAGAAATTCTCGAGGAGCTCGCATCAAAAGATCCTGCTCGATCAGGCTTCATGCTGGATCTGGGATATGCCCTTGAAATGGACGGCAAGCTGGAAGATGCACTCATGTCCTACAAAAAGGCAGCACGACTCGATTCGACCTCATTCATGGCATTCAACAACATCGGCTCTCTTCTTGAGAGAATGGGAGATGAGAAAGCAGCGGAAAGAGCGCTGAAGAGAGCCATTGAGCTTAAAGCCGACTTCCCCCAAGCATATTTCAATCTGGGAACTCTCCTTGCCAGGCAGGGAAGAAAAGCTGAAGCACGCCGCGCCCTCACCAGATTCCTCTCGTTGTGGCAAAGAGACGACGACATGCGACACAGGGCCGAGGGAGTCCTTGAAGATCTTTGAGCCGACCACTTCTAATCCAGAATAAGTTGAATATTAGATGCGGCGAAAACTGGATCCAATTGAACGTGAAGCCCTATGCACGCTTCATGAAGATGGTGGCCCTCGTACCCGAGTTCGGCTCGCTCTCCACCTCCACCCTGCCTCCCCAGCCTTCCGCCAGCCTTTTCACTATGGTGAGGCCGAGGCCTGTACCGTCTGTCCTCGTGGTGAAATCCGGTTCAAATATCCTGCCTATATATTCGGATGATATCCCCTCCCCAGTATCGCTGACTGTAAGAGTGATCCACTCGCCCTGCTCCCCCACTGTGACTGAGATCGTACCCCCATCAGGCATCGCATCCCTGCTGTTTTCCAGAAGATTGACCAGGACCTTCCTGAAATCTTCCCTGTCACTGAGCACATTGATTTCTTCCATCCCGCTTGTGAAATGATAGTGAATATTACCTTCATCCTTTCCATAGAGGGCGAGCACCTCTTCGATGACGGGCGCTATGTTGACCGGACTGGGGCTTGTCCGTTCAGCCTTGGCAAAATCTGAAAACTGGGAAGCGGTACTGCCCAGGCGCTCTATCTCCCTGAGGATGAGATCGACGTTTTCCTCGAGCCTCTCCTCAAAATCGGGGGCCCTATCCCTAAATAGACGACGAATGTGCTGTACCGCCAGTCTGATAGGTGTGAGCGGGTTCTTGATCTCGTGGGCTATTTGCCGGGCAAGGTCGGCCCATGCAAGGATTCTCTGTGATCTAATCCCTTCGGTGACGTCCTCGAAAATGATCACATAGAGAGCCTCCTCATCGGCTGATCGGGCAACGGTTTTTGCCGCTCTCACGAACAGGCTACCTGTGTCACTTTCGATTTCAAACTGCCTCTCTCCGGAAGCATTCAAATCAGCTATCCAATGGATGAATTCTCCCCAACTTTCTTCGGCAAGTTTAGTATCTTTGAGCGCCGATCCTGAGAAATGCGAAAGATCATGGCCGAGGAGAGCGGAAGCCATCTCATTATTCATCTGCAGCTCGCCCCGTCCGTTCAGTACCAGGACTCCAGCTCCAACGTTTCTTACGATGCTCTCCATCTTGGATTTTTCAGATAGAAGTTCCAGACGAGAGGTTTTCAGCCTCCTCGCCATCTCATTGAAAGATTCGTAGAGTTCACCGAACTCATCGACACGTCTGCCCCCGAGTTGATATTCGAGGTTGCCTGCGGCAATCTGTCCCGTTGCTTTCCTGAGCTCGCCCAGAGGATGGGCGAGAAGGGAAGCAACGAGAATTCCCATGAGCACTGATCCACCAAGCATGCTCATAATCACGATTAACAGAGAATAACTGAACTCCACCACTTCCTCCCTTATCTCCTCCTGTCTCAAGAGCATGGGGGTGGCAAGCACGAAGTCACTGGCATCCTCCGTCGATCCGAGCTTGCTGTAAACCATGACATAGGGAATCGAACCGATTTCAAGTAGATCGTCCGCAGTGGAATTACCCTCCAGGAAAAGCTCCACGAACGCTTCACCGTCCATCCATGGTACCATGATTCCCGACTGAATCAGGTCGGGTCTGCTCGATGAAACAAGCATGTTGCCTGAATACAAAAACAATTCTGCCCCTATACTCTCGGCAAGCTCTGCAATTCGCTCACCCGACGGGAAGGGGAAATCCGATGTGGAGAGAGAATCACCGTCCTCGAATAGAAGTGGTCTGGCGTCCCTCAGGATCCTCTGTGCCTCAGCCCTGGTCTCCCGCTCCATTCTATCGATTATCGCTCCCCGGCTCAAAAATCCCCAGATGAGAGTTGGTATCAGAGAGAATACAAAAAGGGCAATCGTCAACCGTGCCCTGAATGTAGCATAGATCGACTGCCTGGCCCCATAACTCTGTTTGTGCCGGCCTAGTGAGCTAGATGAAGATAGTAACGCCGCAGGTGGAACCAGAAAAAGGGTGTTCAAAAGGAGAGTCGCAACCATCATTCCCAGGATCATCCCCACCCCCATCAGGGGAACGCGCAGGATGAGCCACCGCTGCTCTGCATCAATGTATCTTGCCGAGGCGAGCGAGCTCCCGCTGGCTGGGAATCCGTCCGTTATTTTGACCCATCCACTCTCCTCGCCCGACAGATTCAGCTGCCATGGGATATTCCTTTCATCCTCAACCAGAGTGACATTTAAGCCGATCCCGGGAGAAGCGGTGCCCTCGCTCCTTAGGAAAGGCGCAAGTCCAGGTGCGATACGCCGCTTCAGGCCGGTCGGTAGCCTTGCCAGAAGCATCCCCGAGGCCGGGTGATCCTCCCCCAGCGGAATCGCGGCGATGTAGTACTGTTCGCCACGTACGAAGCCTGTATAAATGAATGATTCCTGCCTGCCTGAGATCTCCTCCAACAGAAAATCTACGAGCTCTTCGGGTAACGGTTCGGCCAGGAGTGAGAATGTGCTGAGCTGGGTGCCATCGTCATCGTAGACTGAAAGAGATGAAGTCATGCCAGTACCGGCGAGAGGGCTGCTGACCCATAGGGCAAAGGCGAGTTCCCTTGTGGACAGTTCTTCGAGTATCTGCTTCTTGCGCCCTTCGATATCCTCGATGAATTCCTCAAGTAGAAAAGTTACCCAGGTATCTATAGGCCTATCTGCAACCTCGAACAGCTCCTCTGCATCATCGATGAGTACCCGGTATCTTTCTCTGAGGATGACCGGATAGGCGATTGAGCTGGCAAACAACAGTCCAGAGAGCAGGATGCCTATTGTTCTGAGCTCCAAGGCTAACCGACCCTCACCACCGGCCTGCAGAGCTAGGTATGATGAAGCAGAAACTCCGGAAACGGCAATAGCGGTTATCCAGATGGGCGTAAGACCCTTGCCTGGATGGAGGATCAGCATGTAGAAGAGAATCCCCACAGATAGCAGGAATAATATGGCAGCGAGGGAAAAGAGACTCCTTCTTACATTCCCAATCGTGATCACGAACAGGCCGGCGGAGACAAACAGCGCTGCCACTATCAGTATGAATATCGAACCCTCCCAGAGCGAAAAAGCCAAAGATTCGAAAGGTCGGCCATGAATAAGGAGCTCTCCTGAAGTGTCTCTGAGAAGTCTGATAAATACTAAAGGTACCGAGGCTGGAATCAGAAAAGCCACCACAGTCACCGGCATCCTGAAGAACCTCTGTCCCGGTCTGCCTCTGGTCTTTCTCAGCCATCTGACCTGTATCAGAAACCAGAAAGCCATCATGAATATGAAATACGAACTTATGAAAAAGTCGCCCACTGTACGAGAACCGGTGTCCAGAAATCCCGACGCGAAGAGGTTCGGTGAGAAAACAGGAGTATCCCAGAAGTCACCGGGTATACCCATCCTGAGCAGAGCCATCCTCAGTGCCAGGAGGAGGATTCCCCCAGTTGCCAACCAGACCAACAGCCAGGGGTAAGGAGTGGCGCTCTCACTCATCTTAGAGCGAGTGACCGTGTTGAGTTTCCTTAGCCATATAAAGGTCACATACAGAAGCGGTAGAAGCAGGATCAGAGAGAGTGGCTTCCTGCCCATATCAGTAAAATGCAGAAATTCCCGGCCCTCAGACACCCTGGGAGGCTCAATGAGTGCTATCTTTTCACCGAAGGCCTTGATCGGGATCGCTCCCATCCCGCCTCCTTGTGAACTCCCGGGAACGAGGTTTCCCCATCTTTCGCCCTTTGTTCCAATGCTGTTCACGAATCCTTCGCCCGGCAAAGCGGCATGTTCTATATTCTCATCAACTGCGATGAGATCACTGAGCAGGAGTATACCGATTGTGGCAGAGTTCTCATTTTTCACCGGAGAGGCCATGGTGAGGACAGTGAATACAGCTCCTTTCTGGAGAAGGGCTTTCGGTCCATCCTCGGAAACCTCTCTGATCATTCGGGCATTGATCCCCCTGATCTTCCCACTCCATGCTACCCACTCCAGATTGTGGTCGAATAGTACCACACCCCTTCCCTCCCCCCCATCGATCGCCTCATCCATTATCTCGAACGCTCGAGACCTCAGCTTGGTCTCCCCTTCGAGAATGCCCATCTTTTGGATTCGTCCACTCAGAGACATCAGAAGCTCTTCATCCTCGGCTATTCTATAATTGATCGACTTTGACAGTTTCTCCAGACGTTTCCCCATCTCCTCCCAGAGGAATAGATCGGGTTCCTCTCTCAGCCGCCCCATTCTCACATACCATATCATCAATAAGATAGTAAAGAGGATGATAAACGGAGCCAGCGGCGATCTTGCCCTGATCAATAATACTATGAAGAGAAGAAGCGGGAGCACTGAATAGGAAGAGGCGTTGATTGTGAGAATCGTTACAGCCGTTATCACCGAAACGAGTTCCAGTGATATAGTCGCCCAATTATACTTGATTTTTATCATATTGATGAGTTAATTAATCCAGGGATCAGGTTCAGTCCCAACGGGTGCAAATCTCGAACCACACCTTGGAATATGCCACCTAAGACCTCAGAAATAAAAAGGTTCCTCAAACGGGTGCCCCTCTTCACGCGGATCCCGGACAGGAGAATCTCCGTGTTGATGAACTCTATTGCGACCATAGAACTCTCCGGCTACAGCGTGATATATCTACAGGATGAGGACACTGATGGCGCATATATAGTAAAATCCGGGCTGGTCAAAACAACCAAGCTCATGCATACAGGCAAGGAGTGCACACTGGAGCTCTTCTTTCCGGGGGAAGCTTTCGGTCTGAGAGCCCTCTTCGGTCTCAAAAAGAGGCCATCCAATGCTCTGACGCTTGAGAATTCCAAGCTCCTGTTCCTTCCACAGAGGGAAATCGAATCCCTCGGTCCGGATTTGATTACGCTGAGAATCAACGTCTTCGATATAATGGACGAAAGACTGAGAAAACTGGAAGACAGATTCAGCGACCTGGCCAATCGATCACTGCGCGAGAGGCTTGCCGTGTTACTGGTGAAGCTTTCTTCAAAGAGAACCCTTGAAGGGGGAAAAGAGTGGGACAAGGGAGCCGTTTTACCGCTTAGCCAACTGGAAGTTGCTAATCTCATCGGTTCAACGAGAGAATCGGTGAGCGCAACACTCAACCAATTCAAGAGAGAAGGAATCCTTTCCCTGAAACGAAGACACATTCGGATTGAGAACATCAAGGAGCTCATGGAAATTGCCCAACTCCAACATAATTATTAATTTATTCGGCGATGGTCACCATTTCAAGTGAAAGCCAGCGAAGAGATAGCCTCGGACTTGGTGAGACAGTTTTCTTCTTTATCGTTATAATTCCCTTCGTTCTTCTCGGCGGAACGCTTCTTCAGAGCTGGAGGATAAAAGAAGGAACTTTATTAACGGAATGGGGGCTCATCTTACTCCCCACAATCTCCTATCTGAAGCTGAGACGTAAATGCGTCACGAGAATCCTCAGGATGAAGATGCCAGAAAGAAATCAACTTTTTGCATCCGTTCTGCTCGCCATATCTGCGGTGCCGATCATAGCGGAATTTAGTGTGATCCAGGATTCAATCGTACCCATCCCCCAAGAGCTAATCGATATAATGCAGAAGGCATTCACCATACAGGAAGGTGAGAGCATGGTCCTTGCCTTCTTCGCCTTCAGTATCACCCCCTCCATCTGTGAGGAGATCTTATTCAGAGGGTTCCTCCTGCAGGGACTTCTGGAAAAATTCTCTATATGGAGTTCTATAGTCATCACGGGCATCTGTTTCGGATTCTTCCATGTCAATATATACCGTTTTATCCCGACCGCCATCATAGGTGTCATCCTCGCCTACGTTGTAGTATCGAGCTCCTCGTTGATCACAGGAATCATCTACCATGCCGTGAACAATGCCATCGCGCTCACAGTATTAAATGTGCAATACCTTAGAAGGTATCCCTGGCTCATCGAGGAGAGCCATATTCCGATCCCGATCCTGCTCATTTCCTGTGTTGTGTTCGCCTACGGAATAAACCTGGTGAAAATAAACACAGAGGGGCGAAGTAAGCCGCCTAAAACCGGGAGGTTTTCATGAACTACCTAGTGAGTGTGTTTTTCAGTCCGTCCGAAGCATACCGGCAGATCAAGGAGAGGGAAATCATTCTTCTGCCCATTATTCTGATACTGCTGGTTCTGGGTGGGACGAGTCTCTTACTTCATCCCATCTCTGCCCGTGATAACGCCCAGCTCGTTAGCCAGAATCCCCGGCTGTCAGAGATGCTGACGGAGGAACAGATCGAGAGTATAAGGAATCCATCGACATCACGAATGGTGATAGGATCCGTTATGCACCCTGTTTCTAGCATTGTCGGATGTCTTATCTACGCCCTGCTGCTCATGATAATTGCAAACGCTGCCGGATGCGATCTCAGTTACAAGAAGGTGTTCTCGGCAATCCTTCTGTCATCACTCATCTCCCCCGTACTATCGACACTTTTCAAGACACCGGTCATCATGGCAAAGGGGACGGCACTTGGCGTCTCAACGAGCCTGTCTCTCTTGTCACCCGATTCACCATTTACATCGATCACTTTCCAGATACTGGAGGTATTCGACCTGTTCTCGATCTGGGCGCTCGTTGTCCTCATCGCTGGCATCTCTGTTCTGGCCGGGATCGGTAAGCAGAAAGCGGCAGGTATAGTCGTGACCGCATGGATCATAAAGAATGCCGGGCTCATACTATTTTCCATGATCTCCTTGAAACTATCTGGAGTGTCCTGAAATAGAAAGAAACTTTTTACTCTCTAAACCGTAGTAATGATGGGAAAGTCCAATTTAATGAGATTGCAGGTGCGTATTGGTTCGTGATACGCTGGCGATTACTTTATTCTTGAGAGTCCTGGAAGGAGGCCAGTAGAGTATGAAGGCAAAATTCCCTTTCGTTTGTTCACTACTTTTTTCCTTTCATTTCTTGCTCGTCGGATCAGCCCGTGCTCAGCTCACCCTGAATGAGCTCGGCTATAGTCCCGATTCCCCACTTTCATTGAAGGACTGTATAGAGATAGCGCTGGGAGGGAATCCATCGCATCAGAAATACAAGATGAACATCACTCTGAGTAATTCTAACGTCATGGCGGCATACGGCAATTTCCTTCCCTATATCAGCGGCGGATATACCGTAACCGAGGACAGGTACTTCAATCCAACTTTTTTAAGTCCGGAGGGTAATGCTCAAACGCTTCCGGTAACAGTTACCACACCGGGTGATACCAGCGCGACCTTCAATGATCTGAATGGTGATGGGATACTAACATCGGATGAAGTGACGCCGCGTATCACCTCGCCGATTACGAGCGTGTTCCCAATTGCAGAAGGGAAAAGGAAGTTTTCCGGTGGCCAGATCCAGATTTCCCAGACCCTGTTTGCGGGAGGACGTAACTTTTACACATTAAAAAGCGCGAAGCAGTTGCGGAAATCGAGCGAGTTCAGCTTGGACAGGGACCAGCAGCTTCTGGCTTACAACATCAGCCAGGCATATTTCGAGGTTCTTGCGAAACAGCAGATGCTCGAGCTCGCCGAGAGGGTATTGGAACAGAGGAAGGAACAGCTCAGGCTTGCGAAAGCCCGTTACAAGGTGGGGTCTGTGACGAAGCTTGACGTGATGCAGGCCGATATAGACCTCGGCAATCAGGAGAATGAGCTCCTTCAGGCAGAGCAAGAGTTAAAGATTGCAAGGATGGAGCTGAACAGGCTCATGGGGATTTTCCTTGAGGAGTCATTCCAGGTCGTTGAGGATTCAGTCCTCTTCGCCCCTTCATTCAACATGAGAGAGCTCGTTCAGAAAGCGTTGAGGACACGTCCGGATCTTAAGACGCTGGAGGCAGAGCTCGCTTCTTACGAGAACAACATCTGGGCTGAGAGATCCTCATACCTCCCAACTGTGACCTTCGACCTTTCTATCTTCCGCTCCGAGCAGGGAGGAGCCGATGACAAATGGACCCTGAGCCCTGAAAACAGGGACACCCGGTTCGGCTTCAGCCTGAACTGGGATATCTTCTCGGGCTTTTCCAGAGAGTACCTCATCAAACAGGCCCAGGTGTCGGCTCAGAACTCAAGATACGACATACTAGATAAGAAGCTGTTAATCGAGAAGGAAGTGAAGGAAGCGGTTCTCAATCTCGAGAGGATTTATAGCCAGAGTCTCATCACCAGGAAAAACCGTGAACTCGCTAAGGAGAACCTCGCTCTTGAAAGGGAAAGATACAGACTGGGCTCTGCCTCACTCCTTGATCTGAGAACTGCCCAGGTAACTTACATACAGGCTGAGACTGATCACATATCCAAGCTCCTTGAGTTCAGGACCACACTCGCCCAGCTCGAATACGCAACGGGACTTGAGATAAAGGAAGGAGAGATCGGGGGTAGGATATGAAGAAGAAGCTGATCATTGCAGGAACCATTGTAGTCGTTCTCGCCGTCATCATAATAGTAAACCTTAAAACGGGCGATAGAAGCAGCGTCAGCGTACAGACGCAAAAAGTAAAGAGGGGTGATATAGCACACATCGTATCAGCTTCTGGAAACATCCAGCCGAAACATTCGGTAGACATAAGCGCGGATGTCGCAGGGAAGATCACAAAGCTTTTCATCAATGAAGGGGACGAGGTGACAAAAGGTGACACCCTGCTCCTCATAGACCCGGCACCCTATGAAGCTGAACTTGCAAGGGAACAGGCCCAGCTGGCCGGCTATCAGTCCGAGCTCATCCAGGCCGAGAGAAATCTTGAAAGGGCTCTTGAAATATACAGAAGCCAGACCGAGTTGGGTGGAGAATCCCTTATATCCGAGGAAGAGCTAGAGCAGGTCAAAACAGAGTACGAAGTGGCGAAACAGAGAGTCGAAGGGGCGAGGGCGAGTACGAGAAGAGCTCAGGAGTATCTGAAAAAGATAACCGTCACGGCTCCCATGTCGGGTATAGTGACGAGCCTTGATGTCGAGGAGGGGGAAGTGGCGGTCATTGGTACGATGAACAATCCTGGGACAGTTCTTCTGACCATCTCGGACCTGTCCGAGATGGAGGCCGAGATCAAGGTTGATGAGACTGATATAGTAGACATCTCAATCGATCAGAAGGCCGTGGTGAAGATCGATGCATACCCCGACACGAGCTTCAGCGGGATAGTGAGTGAGATCGGGAACAGCCCGATCATCTCGACAAGGGGTGCGGTAGGGGTGCAGGAGGCAGTGGATTTTCTGGTGAAAGTCGCCCTTACAGATCCGCCACAGAAGCTAAAACCGGGGCTCTCGGCCACGGCTGAGATAACCACGTCCTCGAAGGAGAATACACTGATTATTCCCATTCAGGCTATCACGATAAGGAGTGTCAGTGAGGGTTCGGGAGAGGCTGAAGAGGCCGAAGCTAAGGATAAGAAGAAAAAAGAGAAGAAAGGCGTCTTTCTCATAGAGGATGGGGTTGCAAAGTTCAAACCCATCAGGACCGGGATAGTAGGTGGAATGGAGATTGAGGTAATTGATGGGGTCAAAGAGGGAGAAGAGATTGTGATAGGCAGTTTCAAGGTGCTTCGTACTCTCGAGGACAATACGAAGGTCAAGATAGAGAAAATCGAGAAAAAAGGGAAAGAGGAGTAACCGTGCTCATCGAAACTAAAAATCTCTGGAAGATATATCAGATGGGGAAGGTGGAGATAGAAGCCCTGAGAGGAGTTGACCTGAACGTGGAGAGGGGTGAATACGTGGCGATCATGGGGCCCTCGGGTTCCGGGAAATCCACACTAATGAACCTGCTTGGTTGTCTAGATACACCAACGAGGGGAGAATACAGGCTTTCAGGAAAGCTGGTGAGCGACATGTCGGAAGATGAACTCGCTCTTGTAAGGAACAGGGAGGTGGGATTCGTCTTTCAGACATTCAACCTGCTCGCAAGAGCCTCGGCCCTGAAAAATGTCGAGCTCCCTCTGGTCTACAACGGGACGCCTGCAAAAGAGAGGCTGGAGAAGGCAAAGGCCGCTCTGGACATGGTCGATCTAAGTGATCGGATGACCCATAAGCCGAACGAGCTCTCCGGCGGTCAGAGGCAGCGTGTGGCGATCGCGCGTGCATTGGTGAATTCACCCTCCATCATTTTCGCCGATGAACCTACGGGGAATCTGGACACCGCAACGAGCTACGAGATAATGGAGCTCTTCGGTAAGCTGAACAAGGAAGGTATTACGCTTGTCGTCGTGACCCACGAGACAGACATTGCTCACTACACGAATCGCATCGTGCACGTCCGCGACGGGAAGATCGAGAGGGAGGAAAGAATCAAGGAATGAACGGGCCCCGTAAACTCTCGCTCGCGAGCAGTGTCAAGGAAAGCATCCCGATCGCGCTCGCCTCACTGTGGGCAAACAAGCTGAGGGCATTTCTCACCCTGCTCGGGGTTGTAATAGGAGTGAGCACGGTCATTGCTGTGGTCTCCATCATAGCCGGCATGAACAATTATGTCATAGGTACTTTCGCAGCCTGGGGCTCGGACAACTTCAGCATACAAAAAATGGGCATCGTTACAAGCATGGAGATGTTGCGTGAGAAGAACAGGAGGCCGGACATCACAATAGAGCAGAAGGAGACGGTGGAGCGGCTCTGCGATCTATGCGTTAATGTCGGCGCTCAGCTCGTGAGAGAAGGCAAGATCAAATACGAGAGGGAATCCGTTGACGATACATTCATAGTAGGCCTCACAACCAATGTGCTGAAGCTCTCACGGCTCAATGTTGAAACCGGCAGGGATTTCACAGACATCGATGTCAACCGCAGGCGGAGCGTGTGCATCCTGGGGTATGAAGTGGCCGAAGTGCTGTTTCCCAGCATAGACCCGATCGGCAAAAAAGTGAGAGTGACAGGTGAAGAGTTCACCGTCGTAGGAATCGTAGAAAAGAGGGGGACCTTCCTCGGCGAGAGCATGGATAACTTCGTCCTAATCCCCTTTACGACCTTTACCAAGCTTTACGGTAAGGATCAATCCGTCGAGATAATCGTGAGGGCCCCGGGAAGAGAGTTGATGTACGCCACCCAGGATGAGGTACGCGCCATTCTCAGATCGGCGAGGGAAGTGCCCTTCTCAGAAGATGACGACTTCGACATAATAACCTCCGATATGCTCATCGATCTGTATAAGTCCTTCACGAGTGCCGCTTTCATGGTAATGATAGGGATTTCATCCATCTCACTCATCGTTGGCGGAATCGTGATAATGAACATCATGCTAGTCACGGTGGCGGAGAGGACCCAGGAAATCGGCATAAGGAAAGCGATCGGTGCGAGGAGAAGAGATATTATGAACCAGTTCCTGGTCGAATCGATCACGGTATCGGCAGCGGGTGGAGTGGTAGGGATCCTCCTAGGGATCCTCATTGCTAAACTCGTCGCGCAATTCTCCCCTCTTCCTGCAGCGATCGAGCTGTGGTCGGTCATCGCTGGCATATTAATCTCATCAACGGTCGGGATTTTCTTCGGGATCTATCCGGCGATGCGTGCATCACGCCTAGACCCGATCGAGGCACTCAGAGCGGATTAGGGGATAATGAAGAGAATAGAGATAAAAGAAAGCATGATGATCGCTCTCGAAGCCGTGGCTACTCACAAGCTCAGGTCGCTTCTGACGATCCTCGGCATCGTCATCGGCATCGTCTCCGTCGTCGGCATGGTTTCCCTCGTTCAAGGACTCAACGCTTCCATGGCGAGACAGATACAGGCACTCGGCTCGAACGTGATATACGTGACGAAACTCGCTCCCGGAATGCACGTGGGCCGCCCATCACTCGAGGAGAGGAGAAGGCCGCCGATAACATACGAGGATGCAAAGGCGGTGAAGGAGAATGTGAAGACTGCTAAGGCAGTTTCAGCCGAGAATTACTTCTACGGTGACACCAAGGTAAGATACAAGGAGAATGAAGCCAGCAGCCCACCAATCGCCGGCGTGATGCCGGACTACCCGGAAGTGCGGGACGTCTCTCTGGCCAGGGGCCGTTTCATTACCGAGGGTGATGACATCCACGGTCTCAAGGTCTGTGTTCTCGGATCGAAACCGGCTGAGGCACTCTTCGGGAGTGAGGAGCCTCTAGGGAAAAACATCACCATCGAGGGCAGGACCTTCAGGGTAATCGGCGTGCTCGAAGAACAGGGTAAATTCCTCAACCGGGACAGGGATGACATAATACTGCTGCCATACAGGACATATGCCCATCTTCACCCGGAGGAGGAGGAACTCCTTCTGGTTGTGAAACCGAAATCCCCTGAACTCATCGGAAAGTGCATGGATGAGATTACCATTTTCTTGAGATTGCACAGGGGAGTGCCTCCTGATGCACCGAACAACTTCCACCTCTCTACCCAGGACAGCCTGAACGAGATTTACAAGCAGGTGACAAGCGGCATCTACATAGCAATGATAGTCATATCCTCGATAGGCCTGGTTGTCGGAGGCGTGGGTGTGATGAATATCATG
The DNA here is from genome assembly GCA_046760905.1 of Candidatus Glassiibacteriota bacterium. Lineage (GTDB taxonomy): Bacteria > Gemmatimonadota > CAZMKB01 > CAZMKB01 > CAZMKB01 > JBHIFB01. The sequence goes on from JBHIFB010000023.1 coordinate 22,294, forward strand.
CTCGTCTCCGTTAAAGAGAGGACGAGAGAGATAGGGCTGAGGAAGGCGATAGGCGCGAGAAAGGTGGACATTCTTTGGCAATTCCTTATAGAGGCCATGTCTCTCACCGGTCTCGGGGGCGTTATCGGGATTGGCCTAGGGGTACTGGTCTCGATACTTGTGAATTCCGTTTCTCCCCTGCCCTCCCAGGTTTCCTTTCTGTGGATAGTGATCGCAATGGGTGTGAGCGTATCCGTGGGTCTTTTCTTCGGCATCTACCCCGCCTCGAAGGCTGCGAGCCTGGACCCGATCGAAGCCCTCCGCTACGAGTGAACCTGGAAAGCACTCCTTCCACCATCCCATTCCTCCTACAGCAGCTCAGTGGCCCCTTTTGTAACACCAACGCACCTGTCGAGCCCATCCCAACCTAACTGGAACTCTGTGGTGAGGAGGAGGTCGCTTCAGATTGTTATGCAGTATAGCCACATTATCGCTCCCTTTATTTGCAACAGCCAGGTCCTCCTTCCTGTCACCGTCAAAATCCCCTGTTGCCACGAAGACGGGCATTTCACCAACACCATAGTAAGTCGGTGATTCGAAGGAACCATCGCCCTCACCCATGAGGGCGGAGACACTATAGTTGAAGTAGTCTGCCACTGCTAGGTCCTGATCGCCATTTCCATCTAGATCGACAATGGCGACCGACTGTGGACCATTTCCGGCCGGATAGAAATAAGGCCATTCGAAGGAACCATCACCATTACCCATGAGAATGGCGACCTGATCTATGGAACGATTCGCCGATACCAGGTCCTTGTTCCCGTCATCGTCGAAATCACCTACGGCAACTGAGAAAGGAGAGCTGCTGACCCAGTAAAAGGATGCCGGGCCAAAAGTGCCGTCCCCTGCACCCATGAGAACGGCAATATCGTTGCTTATGTAATCTGCCACTGCCAGGTCATTGTTCCCATCATCATCGAAATCACCTATGGCAACAGAACGGGGCCACTCTCCAACCGCATAAGTGGATGGCATACCGAAAGAGCCTTCACCCGTTCCCATGAGAATAGCAACGTCATTACCAAGTTCATTAGCCACAGCCAGGTCCTGGTTTTCATCGTCATCAAAATGACCCACAGCTATGAAGTAAGGACCAGCACCTGCCACATAGAAAGATGCAGGTTCGAATGTTCCATCACCAACCCCTAACAGGATCGCAATACTATCGCTCAAGGAAGCGGTCACGGCGATGTCATGGTTCTCATCACTGTCGAAATCCCCTATAGCTATGCCGGTTGGACCATCACCGACACCATACAGATCAGCCGGATCGAAGGAGCCATTACCTGTTCCCATTAGTATGGCGATGTCGTCACTCTCATAATTTGCCACTGCCAGGTCCATGTTCCCGTCGCCATCGAAATCCTCTACCTCAACCGAACTTGGTTTACTGCCAGCTTCATAGAAGGATGCCACCCCGAAGGTCCCGTTGCCCCTTCCCATGAGGATGGAGACATTGTCGCTCCAATGATTCGCCACTGCGAGATCCTGGTTCTCATCTGCGTCGAAATCGCCTATAGTCACGGATTGGGGTTCTTTGCCAACACCATAAGATGATGGCTTCCCGAAGGACCCATCACCTTCACCCATAAGGATGGAGACATCTTCGCTATCATTATTCGACAGTGCCAGATCCAGGTCGCCATCGTTATCGAAATCCCCTACGGCTACGGATCGCGGTTCAAGGCCAACTGCGTAGAATGTTGGCGGCCCAAATGATCCGTCACCCATGCCCATAAGTATCCCGACATTATCGTTGTTGGAACTCGACACTGCCAGGTCAGTGTTCTCATCATCGTCGAAATCACCCACGGCAAGGGACCATGACCACAAGCCATATCCATAGAAGGATGCGGAATCGAAAGACCCGTCTCCCAGGCCCAATAAGATAGCAACATTATTACTCGTGAAGTTTGCCACTGCAATGTCCTTGTCCTCATCACGATCAAAATCATCCACTGCCACAGACCATGGCCCATCGCCGGCTTCGAAAAATGATGCTGTTTCGAAGGACCCATCACCCAATCCCATCAATACAGCAACATCATCGCTTGCGAAGTTGGCCACTACGAGATCATCACTCCCATCATCATCGAAATCGCCTACTGCGACAGAGCCCGGACCATCGCCGGCCCCATAGAATGATGCCGCTTGGAAGGAGCCATCTCCTATCCCCATGAAGATGGCAACGTCATCGCTGTTGTTGTTGGCCACTGCCAGGTCCTTGTTCAAATCATTGTCGAAATCACCCACTGCAACCGCATCGGGATTGTTTCCAACGACATAGTATGATGGAGAATCGAAAGATCCATCACCATTGCCCAGGAGGATGGCAACACGATCGGACACATAATCGGTCACTGCCAGGTCATTGTTCCCATCGCCATCGAAATCGCCCACTGCGGTAAGATAAGGTCCGGTACCCGCTGGAAAATCGTACCTCGCAGGTTCGAAAACGGGCCAATTCAATGCGCCTGTTCCGCTTTTCGGAAACGATGAAATCATCGATAAAAACAGCATGGAAGTAAAAATCAGACGGTACATAAATACCTCCCCGATATGATGTGATCTGTAATATGAATTTATTACACCTAATTTATTATACCATGACACACACATACGGTCAAGCAGGTGAACGATTCATCGTGTAAGCGACAGTGTGGTTTCTTTCATGATCGTACAAAAATACTACTCCTTTCTCGCATACTCTCCTCAAGAGTAAGAACTGAGATATTCAGGCTCTTATTTGGCCTTAATCAGTGCTAATTATACCACAAGTTGACAGATAGTGAATGTAAGGATGATAATCGCCAGCCCTTTTACCGATTGTCCGGATACAGACCAACACGATTTATTTCGGTGGAACGTGGATAGTGGATACCGGAAAGGCCGGATACTGACATTGACTCCATAGATTTATCGGTTATTTTATATATTCATTTCATTGCAATAATGGAAGTAGAGAATGAGTGCTGCCTCCAGACGGTCATTGTTTATTCTTTTTCTTATCACTCTTGCGTGTTCCCAGCAGCCGCACAGACGGGTCGTGGTACTGGGCTTTGACGGATTAAGCCCCCAGCTCCTCTTTCCCTGGACACGAGAAGGAGAACTCCCATCGTTCCATCAGCTGATGAAAACCGGGTCATACGGAATCCTCAATTCGACCCTTCCCCCATCTTCTGCTCCAGCGTGGACCTCCTGCATTACCGGCGTGGGACCGGGGAAGCACGGAATTTTCAGTTTCATACGGCTGATCGGGCCAGTCTGGGAAGGCGCATCAGCGCCGAAACTGTCTTTCAATTCATCCATGTCGAATGACGCGAAAACCCTCTGGGAAATCATCGGGAGTGTGGACAGGAAATCGATATCCATCAATGTCCCGCTCACTTCTCCCCCCTGCGAGATCAACGGGATCATGATCGCCGGGTTCCCCCACCCTTCGAAAGCCCCTCTCACCTACCCCGAAAGTCTTGAGAAAGAGATTCCGGAGTACAGACCCGATGTATACGGGGTCGCCGTGCAGCCTGGTAAGGAGGATGAATTCCTTACGGATGTGTACGATATCTGCGAAAAACGCGAAAGGGCGGCACTCGAATTCTTTGATGAAGAAGACTGGGATCTCTTCTTCGCCGTCTTCACTCTCACCGACAGGATTCAGCACTACTTCTGGAAATACATGGACTCAGACCATCCACTCTATACCGAAGACCGAGGTGGTGTGTACCACGACGAGATAAAAAGAGCCTACCAGAGGGCAGATGAGATCCTGGGACGATTTATAAGCAGGCTGGACGATTACACGTATCTGATAGTGATGTCAGATCACGGTTTCCGACCCGTGAGAAAACAGGTGAATGGAAACGTTTTTCTCAAAGAAGTGAACAGTGATTCCATGTTCATGCTGTATCCGACCAACAATTTCGGATCCGTTTTCGAGGTGAAACCCAGACTTCCACTGATGAAAAGCCAGGAAACAGATGCCATGAGAGAGGATTTTATCAAGCGGATGATTCATCAGCTCGAAACTCTCGAAGATCCGCAGACAGGGGCCAGAATCATAAACAAGACCTATACACGGGAGGAACTCTACAGCGGACCTCACCTTTCAGAAGCACCGGACATAATCGCGATGGAGAATGAAGGGTACCTTTTCCTGAACCTCGTTAAAAAGCAAGGCCTCACTCTCATCCAGAACCCTCCTGACCGGAGCTTCTTTTCGGGTTTCCATCGGAGAGAAGGCGTGGTGTTTCTGAAAGGAAATGGAGTAATCGAAGGAAATGAGCTCGACGGAAACAGCATTCTGGATATCGCACCGACGGTGCTCGCGCTTCTTGATGTTACGATCGAACAGGACATGGAAGGCTCACCACTAACGGAGGCCTTTGTAGAGGAGATGCGGGGAAAAATGCACACTGACGAACGGTTCTCGTACGACATTGCTACTGCAGAGAGACGATATATTCTGGGAGAGGAAGGATACTTGGATAGAGAAGTGGAAAAAGAATTGAAATCAATCGGTTATGTGAGGTAGGAGATTTGTGTTACAAATGAAGAATCGGAACATTCATCAAAGAAATGTACCATATAGAGGCCATGACTCTCAACGGATTACCTTAGAACAGCAAATCTACCTTTTGAAACAAAATGGAAACTACACTGATCGCCTTAGACCGATCAATCCGTGCAATCGAGAGTAAAGGGTAATCATACTGGAATCTCACTTCAACAATATAACAATTTCCCGTTTTGAAACAGATTACATGAAATACCTTTGATTTTACGGGCAATGTCCCGTAAGGCGTATCTATAGATAGACGCATAAATCAACAGTAAATTAGTCAGATGAGAACACAATCTCTGAAAAAAGGATTTCATGCGTGGTCACTTTGAAGGCAAGGAAGGGAAAGAGGAAAGGAAAAGTGCTCGTTGCGATGAGCGGCGGCGTTGACAGCTCGGTTGCGGCTCTGAATCTACATCGTGAGGGGTACGATGTCATCGGCGTTACCATGAAACTTTTCTGCTACGGTGATATTCAAAGATCAGGCGGCATGAGAACCTGTTGCTCGGTAGAGTCCGCACGTGCCGCCGCCGCAGTGGCAGAAACAATAGGAATTCCTCACACTGTAATCGACATGGAGAAAGAGTTCAAGCATGAGGTCCTAAGGAACTTCTTCGAGGAGTATTCAAAAGGCAGGACCCCTAATCCGTGTGTTCTCTGCAACAGTAAGCTGAAGTTCTTCCATCTCCTTAAGCGTGGAATTGAACTCGGAGCGCAATACATTGCAACGGGTCACTACGCGCGCATCGGAATATCCGAAAAGGGCGGGAAAATCCGCTACAGTCTTAAAAAGGCAATCGACAGGGAGAAGGATCAGAGTTATTTCCTCTGGGAGATGAATCAAGATGTCCTCGCACATACGCTATTCCCTCTCGGGAAGCTAAGCAAGGCCGAGGTGAGGGAGATAGCAAAGGGTGCAGGGTTGCACGTCGCAGAAAGTCCTGAAAGCCAGGATTTCTGCTTCCTGCCGATGGAGAAACTGGTGGGAACGGGCCTCGCTGATGCATTGTTGGATGAGCTCGGGATACAGACAGAAGCCACCACGGCCGGCCCCATCGTGGACACGCGGGGAGAGCGGATTGGAACACACCGGGGCATAGCATACTTCACTACAGGACAGAGGCGTGGTCTGGGCCTGGCTCTTGGAAGGCCGGCATACGTGGTAAGGATAGAACCAGAAACGAACACGCTGGTCGTTGGTTTTGAAGAGGATCTTCGCGTAAGAAGATTCTCTGTCGAGGATGTCAACTGGATATCGGGGCAGACTCCCGGATCATCCGTCACATGTCATGTAAAGGTAAGATCGCGATCGGAGGAGATCCCAGCCACCATCTGCCCAACCGGAATAGACTCTGCGGTCATAGAACTTCATGAGTCAAAGAAGGCCGTCACTCCCGGTCAATCAACAGTATGGTATGAGGGATCAGAACTCATCGGTGGTGGAATAATAAATAAGACTGTACTGCTTCAGGAATCAATGGCAGAGAGTAGTAAACGGTAGGATTCTTCAAGCATCTGAGGGATGACCTTCGTATTGGATATGACTGTCATATGACTCGTGTCCCCGGTCCACCTCGGGACGACGTGAACATGAAAATGGCCAATCACGCCGGCACCGGCTGACCTTCCGATGTTTGCACCTATGTTAAGGCCCTGAGGTTCATACACTTTCCTGATACGCTTCTCCCACATCTTCACAAACCTCATGAGCTCCATCATCTCCTCTTCCTCCATCATCATAGGTGAGCCCACATGCCTGTTGGGCGCAATCATGATGTGGCCACTGTTGTAAGGGTAAATGTTCAGAAGGGCAAAAGTGTTTTTTCCCCTCTCGAGGATGAAATTGTCGGCGTCTCTCTTTTCCGAAATCTTAGTGCAGAAAATGCATTCGTCTTCTTTGTCACTCAAGATATACTCCATCCGCCACGGTGTCCACAATCTCTCCATGCTCCCATTCTCCCATCCTTCCAGCTCTGAGCAAACCCGGCAACAGTCCAAAACCTAAGGAAAGCGCCTGTGAATGTCAACTCTGAAAGTGCTCTTGTCAAGAGTGGATTACATAACCTCCTTGTAAGGAGTCTACCCTAGATGCGTTTCACTTTGGCCCCTTACCGTTTTCTCCTTCAGCTATCTTCCCCGTTTCGACGGAGTCAACTCTGCGCTGTCCTGGCAGCATGATAATGTCCCGGCAGGATGTCGCAATCAAGCTTCAAGCCTCAAAGGGCTTATGACATCCCCGCGCTTATCCTGCCGTGGACGAAACGGTTCTTAGCCAGATTGGGTTCTTTATACTCCTCACCCTTGACGAGCATCCACCAAGTGGCTTCCGCCAGGTGCCGGGCGAGGACACCAACGGCCTTGGAGTGCCCCCTCTTTCTCGCAACCCTCTCATAAAGCTCACAGACGTGGCGCTCCCTCAACGAGCGACGATGGATGGAAATCACATTCGCCGCTTCAATGTATGCCCATTTCAAGCACAAGAAGCCTCTCAAGAGATAACCGCGTGTGTGGTGGAAGTAACAATAGACGCTCTTCAAGGAGCTCACGCCCCCTCACACCAAACAGATCAGTCACACCCCGAACGGTCAAGCCATACTTGGCCAGGGTAGAGTGAATACGGTTCTTCAAGTGAGTCCGCTCCCTCGTGAGCACCATCCGGGTCCTCGGAAGGTCCCTCAAGTCCCGGATCTCCTGTGGAGGAATCCATACGCCGGGAAGGGTCCCATTCCTCTGCAACATATTCAGCCCCCTAACATCAAGCTTATCACTCTTGCTGAAAAGGCCCATCATCAACTTTGCCTTGCGAGCATGAACCAAGCGCGGCATCATTCCCGCCTCTCAGGTCTCATCCACAATCCAGTACCAGTTGCCGATCGTCTCCACGGCCACAGGAGAACCACGATCAAATCCCTGAAGAAACTCACAGAGCGATCCCCTCTCATGACTGATCCTCCGCTCACACACCAATTCCCCTGACGGCCCTTCTACAGATGCCAATGTGTAATACTTGTGAGAATCGAAAGCAATATACTGCATGGTCGCTGCACCCCCTTCCTTCTAGTTCTCTCATAAACTAACCAGTTCCCCCCTGTGATGCAGCGCTTTCATAATATCAAGCCGAAAATCCCATTTTCCTGGCAAATTCCCACTGTTCATCCTCAACGACAGTCCTCAAAGGAAGTACCCAGCGGCCAAATTCCTCCTCCTGGACGTACGAATCCCTCAAGGGGGCAACACAGAGATCACCTGGAAGGAGAGACGGGAGCCCATCACGCGGCACTGTCAGCGAACGGTCCTGCCCGGGCGTCTGTTCCCTTCCCCTTCAGGTGGGCGAGAATCTTCTGGATCGGCTTCCTCTCGGTAATAAAGGAGATAATTTTCATCTCAGTCCCACACCGGGGACATGTGAGTTTCACCTCGAACACCAGGCGCAGGAGCCCCGCCCACTTCCGCCTCCAGTGTATGGGAGCACGTGTCTCCCTCGTCCCTCACCCACCCTCGTTGTCACCAGCCCCCAACTTTTCCTTCTTCCTCACCCCCCGTGTTCTGTTTGAGTACCAGCCGAAATAACGAGTTGTCTGTTCCCAGGG
>JBHIFB010000024.1:0-30062 GCA_046760905.1 Candidatus Glassiibacteriota bacterium
GTTACCGTAATTGCGAACGCGACCACTAAGTTCCAGTTAAACTGAACTCTAACTTCCATCCATTTGAACAGTTACAGAAAGAAATATCAAATTTCTTGGGAAAGTCCTCGCATGGAAAAAGGTTTCAGACACATATCGGACTGCGGATGAGTGGCAGGCGTGTGCGCGAGCGTGCTCCTGCAGCCGCCTGTCCTATCCAGCCGCGGCCCAATGGCACGGACGCATCATGTCGCACCATCGACCTCTTATCTGGGCAACTTTCCCTCCCCACCGTCCCTTCCAAGGGACTTGTAGCAGTAATCAAGTGCCTTCCTGGCCGTCTGATTATCTGGTGACAGCTCAAGCGCAAACTTCAAAGGATCGATGGCTTCATCGAAGCGGCCTCCCTTAAGCAGAAACAGCCCCCTGTTTACAGCAACGATCCAGTACCTTTCGAGGATGGACCGGGTTCTCCCATCTTTCGGGACTTTCGGATCGGTTACGCCATCGAGGATCAGCTGGTCGTAACCGGCCACCGGGACATTCACGGTAGTTGAGATTTCGTATGACATGAGATGGGGGACTCGTAAGTAGCCGGCTGTGAGTTCCGGCTCATCCAGGAAATCCACGTAGGCCCCTCCCCTCGCCAGAGCATCCATCAGAAGTGACCGCAGCATGCCCTTATAAATACCGTCAAGTGTTGTTGGATTGTAAGGTTCTCCCCTCTCGAACGGGCCAACGGCCTCTACGAAATCCCGCATCGCCCGCAGCGTCTTTTCCGAGTGCCCCACAGGCCTCTCAGACAACGCCTCAACATACCAAGACCTTCTCATGAGTTCGAAATCCACCATCACGACGTCATTCCTGATTCCCTCCACTCTCTGGAGGTAGATAATAGGGGAGTAAAGATCCCAGCTCTTCGTGAGTACCAGCGATCCAAGGTCCAGGGTGCCAAGGAAGTTGAGGCCGAAGTAGTAGGCGAGACGGTTCTGGCTCTTGTCGACTTTCTGGCGATTTCCGTACAAGCTCATGATGCTGGAAGCCACGAGGACGATTGCGATGTAATCTCTTAGCCTTCCTGTCTTCCCTCTGAAGATGGTTTCGAGGAAGCATACAGCGCCAATGCCGGTCATAAGCGAGAGGCTAATATAGGTTGGGAGATAGTAAGGATCTATGTCGGGAATGTCATAGTTTACGGCATAGAAAAGCCCGGCTGCCAGAGTGATTAAAAGGAATACAAATTCATCACCGCCCATCTTCAGCATGCCTAAAACACCCAAAGCTATCACAACAACACCCCACACGGTGAACTCGCGTGCAAGCCTCGGCAGGTACTGTGCTATCCTCCCTGCGAGTGCACCAGGTTCGCCGGAGAACATCCATACCCTGTACTGCCAGCCGGATACATGGGATAGGAATCTGTGCAGATTCGATGGATTCCCCCAGTTCAGAAACGGTTCGAGAGATGACCTGATCGGAAGATACGCGTAGATACTGAGGCCGAGCAAAAATAGGAGTCCGAGCTTGAGGATGAATGCCGGGCTTCTCGTGGGAATCCGTTCTCTCTTTTTCACTATAATGAACAAAACTGACGGCAGAAGCAGTACGATCATCATGTGATTCCCGAAAGAGAGACCATAGAGATACGCTGTCAAGAAGAGGATTACAGGCCCTGTATCCTTCAATCCGACTAGAAGGAGGTATATCAATACCGAGTAGAGGAAAATGCTGAGCGAGTATACCTCGGTCTGGGTGCTCACGTCCCAGGCTGTCACAGAAAGCGACATGAATGCTGCTGTAAGGAGCGCCCCCGCGCAGCAAAGCAGCCGAGATTTGTCCCCAAGCAGTGCCATCGTGCTAAGCGAGAGAAAGAAAACTGCTCCCGAGTTGAACACCGCAGAGAGTAAATTCACCCTGCAGGCAGCCTCACCTACGGGAATCAGAGAGAATATCCTGCCGATCAGAGTGTATAAGGGGTAGCCGGTCGGATGGGCAATACCCAGGGTGGTGCAAACAGTGATAAGCTCCCCGGAGTCAATGAAGTTCACGCTGGGAGAGATGGTAGTCAGATAAACCAAAAACGACGAGAGAGCGACTACTATGCAGAACACAGAGTCTTTAGACACAGTCATCCGAGTTTCGTTCCAACCTCTATCTTCCTTCCCCGCAGATAAGAGGCCACATCCATCCTCTTCTTTCCCTCGAGTTGAAGTTCGAAGAGCGCGAGCCAGCCAGAACCTGTCGCAACGACTACTCGATCATCGAGCACCCTCACCACCGTTCCCGGTTCTGCGTCATGCTCCTCTGGCGCGAGACCCGCCCTGTAAATCTTGAGTGTTTTCCCGCCTATGATGGTATAGGCTCCGGGTTTAGAATTGAAAGCCCTGATTCTTCTCTCGATCATCTGAGCTTCACTGCCCCAGTCGATCAGCGCCTCTTCCTTGCTGATCCTGGGGGCGACTGAAGCCTCCTCCTCCTGGGGCACGGCCTTCGCCTCTCCCTTCGAAATGAGAGAGAGGCCTTCGAGAAGCAGATCCCGGCTTTCTAGCGAGAGTTTCTCAGAAAGTGAATCGAGGGTATCATCATCGCTTATAGAAACAGACTTTCGTAATATGATGGGCCCTGTATCCATACCTTCATCCATCTGGAAAAGCGTCACTCCTGTCGTCTTAGCACCGTCCATTATCGCCCTCTGGATGGGAGCAGCCCCCCTGTATTTCGGCAGGAAAGAGGGATGGATGCAGACCGAACCGTGATGGGGTACATCGAGAATCTCTCTGTGAAGTATCTTTCCATAGGCGACGACGACGCTGATATCCGGCTCGAGAGACTTTACTCTCGCGACGAAGTCCTCGTCTTTTGTCGAGGCGGGTTGAAGAACCCCGACAGAAATCTCGATAGCTCGCTCCTTGACCGGGGATGGGGATGTCCTCATTCCCCTTCCGCGAGGTTTATCCGGCTGGGTGACAACGGAAATCAGTTCGTGTTCAGTTGAACCGTGCAGTCCATCGAGGGAGGGAATGGAGAAGAGAGGGGTTCCCCAGAACAGGACCCTCATGTTCTTTCCTCTACCTTTATTTCTTCCTTTATCTTCCTCCACTGACTGAGGAGTAGATCCCTTTTTAGAGAACTCACCCTGTCAATGAAGAGTATGCCATTTAGATGATCGATCTCATGCTGGATTGCTCTCGAGAGGATCCCCTCCGCTTCAAGCTCGAGCTCCTCTCCATCCGGATCGAGCCCTCTCACCCTCATCTTCTCCCATCTCTTTACCTTTTCTCTCAGTTCAGGTATGCTGAGACATCCCTCCTCCTCCTCGACCTCCCCTTCATGATGTGTGATGACAGGATTGATGATGGCGATTCGCCGTTGTCCGTAGCTTTCGATATCTCCATCGAGAACAATCACCCTCACCGACTCGCCTACCTGAGGGGCCGCCAGGCCAACGCCACCCCCATTGTACATGGTCTCGAACATGTCGTCTATGAGTTCGATGATCTGTTCATCGACTTTTTCGACCTCTGAGGACCTCTTCTTGAGAATCGGATCCCCCAGTAGCCTTATCTTCCTTAGCGCCATACTTACTCCAGGGACATGTGCTGTTTCACAATTACTTCTGGGTCCCTTTCCCTGAAAGCCGGGAAATCTTGTTCTTCTCTACCGTCAGATTCGTTTTCTCGTCGACTTTGAGTTTCAACCTGTCGCCTTGTATGGCGATGATCTTCCCGTAAACACCGCCCACGGTGACGACTTCATCACCCTGCCTCAGGCTGTCCACCATCTTCCTGTGCCTTGCCTGCTCCTTCTGCTGAGGCCTGATGAGTAGAAAGTAGATTATTGCCACCATCGCCAGGATCGGGAGAATAGAGACGAATCCGCCTCCCGCCGAGCCCTGACCCCCTGCTATTGCCATCCAGGTAGGGAAATCTGGGAACATAGCGTTCATCCTTTCGTTTGAACTGCCCGGGGAATTTCAGATTCCCTGATTCTTCTCACGCGTATCGTCATAAAAATTATAGAACTTTGCCTGCAGTTTTTCAAGGCCGGACGATTCGATCGCTTCCCTGATCTGCGACATGAGACGAGCGAAATATGATATGTTGTGCAGGGTTGTGAGCCTCACACCGAGGATTTCGCCTACATTGTGAAGATGGCGGATATATGCTCTGGAGAAATTCCGACAGGCCTCACATGAGCATTCGGCTTCGATGGGAGTGTCCTGTCCTGAGAACTCGCTGTTTCTGATCTGGAGTCTGCCGCCCGCAGTGAAGACGGTGCCGTTTCTCCCGAGCCTCGTGGGAACGACACAGTCGAAAAGGTCAGCCCCACAAGCGACGGCTTCAATGATGTCAGCAGGATAACCTATTCCCATCACATACCTCGGTTTCCCTTCCGGGAGATCCTGGATTGCCCGTTTCATGATTTCCAGCATGGTGTCTTTCGGCTCGCCAACTGAGAGCCCACCGACCGCATAGCCATCGAAGTCGAGTTCCAGAAGCCTCAGAGCCGATTCACTCCGCAGGTCGGCGTATATGCCACCCTGAGTGATACCGAAAAGGGCCTGGCCGGGGTTTGTGATCTCCTCTTTTTTGAGCATCGCAAACGCTTCCCGCGAAGATGCTGCCCAGAGGGAAGTCCTCCTGACGGAGTCCTCAGTCCTATCCCTGGTACACGGGTAGCCGGGGCAATCGTCCAGGACCATGGCTATGTCTGAACCGAGTGCTGCCTGTATTTCGACCACCTTCGACGGGGTGAACTGGTGCCTCGAGCCATCGAAGTGAGACTGGAAGATCACACCATCGTCATCGATTCTGTTCAGGTCAGATAGGCTGAAGACCTGATAGCCTCCGCTGTCAGTGAGGATGGGACGATCCCAGCCCATGAATCTGTGGAGTCCTCCAATCTCACGCACGAGCTCGTGGCCCGGTTTCAGGTATAGGTGGTATGCGTTCGCCAGAACGATCTGGGTCCCGCACTCCGAAAGCTCCCTGGGGGAGATGGCTTTTACCGTGCCCTGGGTCCCAACAGGCATGAAGGCGGGGGTCCTCACTATGCCGTGGGACGTTTCGAGGATCCCCGTTCTGGCTTTGCCCGATTTTGTTTTTACCTCGAATTTCATGGATATCGCCCAGGTAATCAGCAGATGGCTTCACTCTGGATCAGGAGCCCGATCAAATTATAAGCATTGCATCACCGTAGCTGTAAAAGCGGTAGCCTTCGCGAATCGCTTCCTCATACGCATTTCCCAAGAGCCTCCGACCTGCGAAGGATGCTGCGAGCACGAGCGTGGTCGACCTCGGCAGGTGGAAGTTTGTAAGAAGGGCATCCACGCTTTTGAACCTGTAAGGGGGATGGATGTAGATTTCTGTCCAGCCGCTCTGAGCCCCGAACGGGGGACCATCGAGTGTCTCGAGCACCCTCACCACTGTCGTACCGACCGCCACTTTCCTCCCGCCTCTTGAACACACCCTGTTCAACTCCTCGGCTGATGTCTCGCTGACCTCGTAGTATTCGGCCTCTTGCTTATGCTCCTCTATCCTATCACGCCTGATCGGCCTGAATGTCCCGGGGCCGACGTGCAGGCAGACCGTTACGATGCACACACCCATTTTTTCTATCTCGCGAAGCAACCCCTCCGTGAAATGAAGGCCGGCGGTCGGCGCTGCAACGGCACCGGGAAGCCTCGCATATACTGTCTGATACCGTGCATGGTCTTCGCTTTTGGGCTTCCTTTTTATGTATGGTGGGAGCGGGACATTCCCAAGCCTCTCCATCACCTCCCAGGGATTGCGCTCCCCAAAGCCTATGATCTTCCTCCCTCCACCAAGCCGCCCCTCAACCTTCACAGTCTCCTGACCCTCACCCACCGAAAGCACCTCGCCCACCCTCACTTTCCTTGCGGGCCTTGCCAAAACCTCCCACCTCGAACCCTCCATGGGCCTAACCATGAAAAGCTCCACGAGACTGCCGGAAGCATCCCGGGCCATCAGCCTGGCGTTTATTACCTTCGTCTCATTGAGAACAAGGGCATCACCCGGCATCAGGAATTCGACGAGATCACCGAAGGTGTGATGGGATATTCTCCCCGTATCCCGCTCAAGAACCAGGAGGCGTGAGGACCCCCTTTTCGGGGGCGGCTCTTGAGCTATCATATCCCTAGGTAGGTCATATTCGAAACTATTGCTTATGAAGCCCGTCCTGATACCGCCAGCTTCTTCGTTCCTCTTATTATCGGGACACTTCATCTTCTGAAGAACAGATTGAGTAGGATAGTGAGGAGTATGCTGAGGAGTATACAGGTGGTAAGCGGAAAATAAATGTTATAATTTTTCCCTTTGATGTGGAAATCTCCGGGGAGCTTGCCTATAATGGGTATATGAGGTGCGATGATCATCATTACTCCGATAAGGATCAGGAAGAGTCCTGCCAGAACGAAGAGCTTTCCCACCTCAGAATTCACCTCCGAACAGGTCCTCCTGTACCGGTCTCTTCTTCATAATGCCGAGATGCTCATAGACCTTTCTTGTCACCCGCCTCCCCCTTGGCGTCCTCTGGAGAAAGCCCCTCTGGATTAGAAAAGGCTCATAGACCTCCTCTATCGTATCACCCTCTTCCCCCACTGCAACAGCAAGAGTGTTGATACCGACGGGCCCTCCGTCGAACTTCTCTACGAGCGTTCTCAGTATTCTCCTGTCCATGCCATCCAGCCCCTCCTCATCCACCTCGAGCATCTTGAGGGCCATCTTCGCCACATCCATGTCGATGATGCCATTCGCCTTCACCTGGGCATAATCGCGTATTCTTTTGAGCAGCCTGTTTGCGACCCTCGGTGTCCCCCTGGCCCGGACGGCGATCTCAACTGCACCCTGGCCGTCGATCTCTATTCCAAGGATGTTTGCCGACCTCTTCACCACCTTAACAAGGTCATCCTGGTTGTAGTAAGATAGCCGGGCGACCACGCCGAACCTGGCACGAAGCGGAGAAGTAAGAAGCCCCGCCCTCGTCGTGGCACCAACGAGTGTGAACCTGTTGAGGTTGAGCTTTACCGAGCGCGCGTGTGGCCCTCTGTCTATGAGGATATCGAGTGTGAAATCCTCCATGGCAGGGTAGAGGTACTCCTCAACGGTTCTGCTCAAACGGTGCACCTCGTCGATGAAGAGGATGTCGCCCTGCTTGAGGTTTGTGAGGATTCCGGCTAAATCACCGGCACGTTCGAGCACGGGACCCGAACTCATCCTTATATCTACGCCGAGCTCCCTGGAGAGAAGGTGTGCAAGGGTGGTCTTGCCTAGTCCCGGTGGGCCATAGAAGAGGCAGTGATCGAGCACCTCCCCCCTCTTCTTAGCGGCCTCTATGAAGACCTCAAGGTTTGCCTTCACCCTCTCCTGGCCTATGAACTCATCGAAACTCCGGGGCCTGAGAGACAGGTCGAGATCTCTTTCGTCCTCGGATGGTGTCGGATCCGTCACTTTCTTTTTCATCTGACACCCGCTTCGCTTACCCTGAAAAGCGCACGTTTGATGAGCTCCTCGGTATCGAGCCCTCTCCCATCCTCCTTGATCACCGCCAGCACTGCCTTCCTCGCCTGGGCCGGGTAGTAGCCGAGCGCAATGAGTGCCTTAATCGCTTCTTCCTCGACTAACCTCAGAGGCTGCTCCTCGGGACCTACGGGTGCAAGGTGAGCCAATCTTCCCCCCAGCTCCACGACGAGCCTCTGGGCGGTCTTTTTCCCGACGCCGGAGATAGTCGATAGTATATCGACGGCTCTCCTCTCCACAGCATCCACCAGCCTTGTGTGTGAGATGGAGGAGAGAATTGTGAGGGCCAGTCTTGGACCCACACCCGACACCCCTATGAGGGTAGCGAACACATCCCTCTCTTCCTCGGACATGAAGCCGAAGAGTTCCATCTGGTCCTCCCGGACATGGAGGTGCGTGTACAACCTCACCCTCTGGCCGACCTCCCCCATGTTCTCGAATGTAGTCGTGGGGATATTGACCTTGTAGCCCACACCTCCGCACATGATTAGCGAGAGGTTGGGTTCCTTCTTGACCAGATCCCCTTCAACCATTCCAATCATATCGCCTGTACCTTCCTACCATGGTGACACAGGGCGACCGCGATTCCGTCCGCGGCGTCAAGGCTCTTGAGTTCTTCCCCCATAATCGCAGTGGCGGCAACCATGTTCCTCACCTGCTCTTTCGAAGCCCCGCCCCTTCCGACCACTGACATCTTCACCTCCCTTGGTGAATATTCCGCCACAGGAATGCCACAGGTGGCACTCGCAAGGAGGATCACACCCCTAACCTGTGCAATCACGGTAAGGGATTTCACATTTGCACCGTAAAACAGATTCTCGACTGCAAGCTCATCGGGTGAGTGGCGTTTTATTACCGTGATCAGCTCCCTGTAAATTTCAAGTAGTCTTTCCGGCAGGGACTTATCGGGATCAGGGGCGATAACTCCGCAATCGATTACTTCCGGCCGAGCGTAACCGGTTTCTATCAGGCCGTAGCCGGTCGCAAGGCTTCCAGGATCTATTCCGAGGATCTTCACCGCACATCCCCTCGCTGTGGCTCAGCTCAGACTCTTCAGGAGCTCCTCGTCCATGTCGAAGTTCGATGCCACCCGCTGTACGTCGTCGTGCTCCTCCAGAGCCTCCATGAGCTTGAGGAGCTTCTCCGCATCCTTCCCCTCGACCTTCACGTAGCTGCTGGGTATCATAGCGACTTCCGCACCATCAACCTCTATTCCCTTACTTATAATGCATTCCTTCACTCGTTCCAGTTCCCCGGGACTGGTCGTGATCGTGTGATGCCCTTCCTCTGATAGAAAATCCTCAGCACCGCATTCCAGAGCAGTGTCAAGGGTGGCGTCCTCACTGTACCTCGATCCATCGACGTAGATCTGTCCCTTCTGAGTGAACATCCAGGCCACACACCCTGACGAACCGAGGTTGCCTCCCTGTTTCGTGAAAATGTGCCGTATCTCGGAGACCGTCCGGTTCTTGTTGTCAGTGAGCACTTCCACGAAAATCGCCACTCCTCCTGGGCCATAGCCCTCATATGTGGCATTCTCATAGTGTGTTCCCGGGAGTTCGCCCGTACCCTTCTTTATCGCTCTCAGGATGTTTTCCTGCGGCATGTTGTGAGCTTTCGCATTATCGACTGCGGTCCTGAGCCTGGGATTTGCATTTATGTCCCCACCGCCCTCCCTCGCTGCGACCATGATCTCCTTGATGATCTTTGTGAAGACACGTCCTCGCCTGGCATCCTCTGTGGCCTTTTTCCTCTTGATCGTGGACCATTTTGAATGTCCCGACATGCGCCCGCTCCTCATGGAAATGGGATAAAAGCAACTTCCGATGCTGAAAATATATCCACCGTTTCAGGAAAAATCAACATGCGCCTTTCCGGGAAACTTCCCCCTCTGTCTCTTGACAGTATGAGGATATGTTGTTTCTTATATAAATGTGAGCCCGTGATATCACGGGCTATCCCAGGCTGGATACGCCTTAGAACTTCCCGTGAAAGAGAGGTGATAAAACAGGGTGGCCAACAAAGGTGATTTCAGGGGACCTCCTCCAAAACTTAAGAGAAAAAGATTCGACCACACGGAGAAGGCAAAGAAAAGGAAAGAGATAAGGAAGAAACTTACCAAGGCGACCGTCAAAAGAAAACTCCTCCATAGCTTCGATGAGGCACTTGACCACCTCAGAATCTACAACAGAGTGACATCGATTGATGCGAAGCGCCTGCATCTGAGGAAAGCGCTTTATCATCTGGATGCATGTCTCGAGGTGAGACCCGGCAACCACATGCTTAGAGCGCAACAAAGCCTCTGTCAGGAGGAGCTCCGGGAGATAGAGAAGCAGGAAAAAGAGACCAGGCCCGGCCAGCTTGAGATAGTGCTCGACCCCGACTGGCACGGATAGAGAAGACAATGGAACGGCACTGTTTTTGCATAACAACATTTTTAATTGATAAGGCTTCATCTTTTAAAGGCATGATAGAGAAATGTGCCGTAATAATAATTCATGACAGCCTGGGCCTGGGGGCGTACAGGGCTGATTACCGCATACATTTTTAAATCTTCGAGGGTCGGTCGACATGAATGATGAATGGAAAACCAGGCGCCAGCTCCTGGAGGAGCTGGCTGATTTGCGTCGCCTGATAGAGGAGAACAGAGAATCGGAGGAAGTGTTTAGAAGAAGGGTCGAGATCGAGAAGCTCATCACATCGATAATAACGCTGTTCGGCCAACTCGGAGTGGAGGATGTTGATGAAGGGATAAATCGGTCGCTTCGATTGATCGGAAAATTCACCGGTTCCGACAGGGCTTTCGTCTTCTTATTCAAAGACAGGACAAAGCAGACGATATATGAATCAAATGATTGGTGCGAGGAAGGGATCGAATCGAACAGAGAAAAATTCAGGGGCTTGGAGGTTCTGGCCATCCCCTGGGTGATGGGAAAGCTCTCCCGTTTTGAAGACATCGTAATACATGAACTCGAAGAGCTTCCAGAGGAGGCTAACGTCGAAAAGAAGATAATCCAATCCAGCGGTTCTAAATCTGTAGTGCTGGTGCCTATGATCCAGGCAAGATCTCTCTTTGGCTTCCTCGGGATCGCTACTGTTAAGAGACAGAGAAGGTGGCCGGACGATACGACCGGCCTTCTAAGATCAACCGGGGAGATCTTTGTAAATGCACTCGAGCGGAAGCGTTCAAACGAAACACTCAGGCTCTACGGTGATGAATTAAGAACTCTGTTCAACACGACGCCTGTCCCGCAGATAGTCATAGACGCCAATGAACGCATCCATCACGCAAACAGAGCCGCGTTAAAGCTTGCCCACACTCCAGTGGTTGATACGGTAATAGGGAAGAAAATTGGCGAGGTGCTTCTCTGCAAAAACCACGTCGAATCGTCCGAAGAGTGCGGACATACACCCTACTGCGGGGATTGTGAAATCCGCAGGTGCATTCTTCAAACTTTCCGATTACAGGAACCGGTGTCCGGCATAGAAACGGAGATCGAGCAGAATCATGGAGCGAAACACTTTCTCAGAACGGTGCTTGTAAACACCGCCTTTCTGAAAAGCAACGTCGGAGCGCGCGTCATCGTCTCATTCGAAGACATCACTGACCGTAAGGAGAGGGAGAAGCGCATCAGCGGCCTCAATCTCTTGAAGGAGGAACTGCTCAATCCCGGGGGTCTTGATCAGAAGCTCAAGCTCATAACCGATGGTGTGGTATCAATTTTCAACGCAGATTTCGCCCGCATCTGGATCACAAAACCCGGCGACCTGTGCAACGAAGGCTGCATTCACGGCCAGGCAACCGAGGGGCCTAACGTGTGCAAATCACGGGATCGTTGCCTTCATCTGACGGCCAGCTCGGGACGCTACACCCACATCGATGGCGAGGTTCACCGGCGCGTACCACTCGGCTGTTATAAGATCGGAAGGGTTGCATCCGGCCAAGATAACAAATTTATAACTAACGATGTTTGCCGTGACCCTCGTGTTCACAATCATGACTGGGCCAGAGAGCTCGGACTTGTTTCTTTCGCAGGTTACCGACTTCTCTCGGCACCAGGGGAGCCAATAGGTGTCCTGGCACTCTTCAGCAAACATGAGATTTCATCGGATGAGGACAAGCTGCTCCAGGACCTTGCGAACACCACTGCTCAAGTTATCCAGGTTGTGAAAGCACATGATAAGACACATCACATGCTTTCACTTGTTCAGGCGACTTTGGAGTCGACTGCCGACGGAATCCTTGTGGTGGACAAATCGGGGAGAATCATCTCCTACAACAAGCGGTTTGCAGAGATGTGGCGAATCCCAAAGGATGTCTTAGACACCCGAAATGACGACAAGGCGCTCGCACACGTATTGATTCAACTAAAGGAACCGGAGCAATTTCTGAATAAAGTCAGAGAGCTGTATTCCCGGCCTGAAGCCGAGAGCTTTGATGTGCTCGAATTCAAGGATGGCAGGGTTTTTGAGCGCTTCTCGATGCCCCAATACATGGAAGGAAACCCGATAGGACGCGTGTGGAGTTTCCGGGATGTAACCGAGCACAGGAAGGTGGAAAATCGCCAGAAGTTGTCCAATAAATTGCTTGAACTCTTGAATCGATCCGGCGAAAGGAAATATAAGATCCATCAGGCACTTCTCTTGATACAGGAATATACCGGATTCGAGGCCATCGGCATCAGGCTCAAGAGAGGTCATGATTATCCATACTATGAGACCCGCGGTTTTCCATCGGAATTCGTGGAAAGCGAAACCAGTCTGTGCGCCTGCGATCATGATGATAAGGTGATACGAGATGAAAGAGGCAAACCCTACCTAGAGTGCATGTGCGGAAACATAATCTCGGGCAGGACCGATCCATCCAAGCCATTCTTCACGACAGGCGGCAGCTTCTGGACCAACAGCACAACCGAACTCCTCGCTTCGACTTCAGCGAAAGATCGCCTGGCACGCACACGGAATCGATGCAACAGTGCCGGTTACGAATCTGTGGGTCTCATTCCGCTGCGATCAGGTCATGATGCTGTAGGATTACTTCAACTGAATGACAGCAGGAAGAACATGTTCAGTCTGGATCTTGTAAAATTTCTAGAAGGAATCGGAGCCAGTATCGGGATAGCCCTTGCCCGTGAAGAGGTGGCTGACGCCTTGCTCACCTCGGCACAACAGTGGTGGAGCACCTTCGATGCCATAAACGATGCCGTTTTCCTTTCCGATCTGGATGGGAGGATTACACAGTGCAACAGGGCAACAGCTAAGCTCCTGGGGAAAGAACGTGATGATATCATAGGCAATTACTGCTATAAGATGGTGCACGACAGCCAGGGATTCATCATCGGCTGCCCACTCGAACTCATGAAAAAAACCGGGAAAAGAGAAACCATTTCACTGGAGATGACAGACGGCTGTCTCGAAGTTTCTGTGGATCCCGTCAAGGATAAGGACGGCAAAATCGCCGGCGCCGTTCACATCATTTCTGACACCACCGAGCGTAAAGCAGCACGAAAAGCCCTCGAAGATCAGAGATCGCTCCTGGATGAGCTTGCAAGATCTGCCAAGCTCGAATCAATAGGCCTCCTTGCAGGCGGTATAGCCCACGATTTCAACAACATCTTTACCTCAATCTTCGGTAACATCAGCATTGCAAAAATGCACTCTGAGCCCGACAGTAAAATATTTCATCTGCTTACCGAAACTGAAAAGGCATCCGCGCGGGCGAAAAGCCTGACGAAGAAGCTTCTCACCTTCTCAAGAGGCGGTGCGCCGATTAAAAAAAGTTCCTCTCTAGCTGAACTTTTAAGGGAGACTGCGAATTTCGCCTTGAGCGGCTCCAATGTGAAATGCGTTTACACGATAAGCGATGACCTCTGGCAGACTGAAATAGACGTCGGCCAGATCAGCCAGGTTATTCATAACCTGATAATAAATGCAGTGCAGGCCATGCCCGAGGGCGGAAAGATAGAAATACTGGCGGAGAACTCAACCCTTGTAAAAGAAAGCGCTCCTTTAATCAATGAGGGGAAATACATCAAGGTAACTATACGTGATGAGGGAACCGGCATAAGGGAAGAGCATCTCGATAAGATATTCGACCCGTACTTCACCACGAAGGAGAAAGGGAGCGGCCTTGGGCTTACGATAAGTCATTCGATAATAAAACAGCATGAAGGACATATAAGCGTGGAATCAGAGCCTGGAAAAGGAACCGCATTTCACATATACCTTCCCGCATCTGAAAAAGAGGTTGCCAGTGAAGCGAAAAAAGGTGAGGTGAAACAAAACGGTGGAGGGAGGCTCATTTTGATGGATGATGATGACTCCATCCGTGAATCCGTCGGCGAAATGCTGAGGTTTTTCGGTTATGAGGTTGAGTTTGCATGTGATGGTAGAGAGGCCGTTGAGATGTACAAAAAAGCCAGAAAGTCAGAGAGACCTTTCGATGCAGTGATCATGGATCTCACGATCCCCGGTGGCATGGGAGGCAAGGAGGCTATCCAAAAGCTCCTGGAAATCGATCCGAATGTGAAGGCGATCGTCTCAAGCGGTTATTCCAATGGTCCTGTCATGACCGAGTACAGAAAATACGGCTTCAGTGCCGTTGTCGCCAAACCATACAATGTAGAAGAGCTTCACTCAACACTCTCCAGAATAATACACAACGGCAGGAAATAAGCGACACATATTTTGCTGACTTTCCTCGGTCTCAGATGAATCCCTATACTGATCTTATCCTGCATCGATTCTCCCCCGAAGTCCTCGCGATTAACGAAAAAAACCAAGAAAGTAATAATGTGAGTTTTTCACAGTGCTTGAGACGGATTGAGGAGTTGGAATTACCGCTTCGATGCTTAAAAGGAAAAGACCATTGGATTGGCATCCCCCTCCAAGATCCCCTTCTCACCTATTTTGCCTCCGTGGAAGGAGAGGTAGCTGTAGTTTCCATAGTGGACGATCTTTCTGGAAGGGGCCAGAATCTCCTCGAGCGAACTGCCCGAGAATAGCGTGATCGCCTTCTTCGAATTGTAAGGATTTCTCAGCACGATCACAACGCTGGCAGGTTCGGCGATCTCCATGCCGTTTATTCTTAACTTACCGCCTTCAACAGAGAACCCTTCCGGCAGGTCGGCGGAAAATCTTCTGGCAACCGAATTCACCTCGGGACGGCCGATAACGAATAGCGACCTTGTTCGTATATCAGATTCCGTCAGTTCTTCATCAGGGAGTATTCTCACCTGTTCTTCTTTCCCCCTGAGAGCTTGCGCCACTTCCCTGTACCGGTCGTCCTCCTCTTCAGCATAGGAAGACGGGATAACTATGATGGCATTCTTGTCACCAAGAGCCATCGAGATGGTAGGCTCGATCTCCATCGGATCAAGGCGCCTGAAGACATCGTAGCCCTGATCAATGAGTAATTTTCTGGGTGGACTCTCCGTGCGTATCTCAAATCCCTGTGCAAAATCAGATAGCACGATGAGCTCCTCTACCAGACCGTTCTCTGTCTCGAGTTCT
This sequence comes from Candidatus Glassiibacteriota bacterium, assembly GCA_046760905.1. Taxonomy (GTDB): domain Bacteria; phylum Gemmatimonadota; class CAZMKB01; order CAZMKB01; family CAZMKB01; genus JBHIFB01. Next base: position 15,030 of record JBHIFB010000024.1, read on the forward strand.
ACAGGTACGAACAGCTTGTAGAGGTTTTCACCATCGATGATCTGTTTTAGCCTGAAGGAGACAACATATCTCCCATCCTCTTTCCTGGCTCTCACCTTCTCCAGCTCGATAGTGGGTGCCCCCCCTCTGTCAACCCACTGCGAGAAGTACCAGCTCAGATCCTCCCCTCCCACTTCACTGAACACATTCTGGATATCCTCCCAGCTCGCTTTCTCGAAGAGAAATCTCTGGAAGAGGATCCTCAACGCTCGTTCGAACTTTACCTCTCCCAGATAGCGTTTCAACTGGTGGAATATCATCGCCACCTTCCCATACCCGACAGCCCTCGTCGCCGGTGTTGTCCTGCTGGTGAAGGTTCGCACGGGCTCATCATTCGTTTCAGTAACATAAACACTGTAGTCACGCAACAGATTTTTCCTGTATTCTATCCCCTTCTCAGCCGACTGCTTCTCCTTATAGAGGTGGTCCGCAAGGTATGTTGTAAGACCCTCACACCAGTTGCCACTTTCATAGTCAACGAAGACTCCATTGCCCCACCAGTTATGGAGCACTTCGTGTCCCAGCGAGGTATAGACAATGAATGGGAGACGGATCACACTGCTTCCAAGTAGAGTGAAGGAGGGCATACCATAGCCTGTTGGAAAAAAATTCTCGACGATGGCAAATTTTCCGTAAGGATAAGGCCCTATCATGTCTTCGTACATATCTACATAGCTCGCACTCTTTTCGAGGTACGTCTCAACAAGCTCATTTGTTTCGTGGAAGAAGAAGGCGTATATCTTTATTCCGTTGTGATGAAGAACCGTCACATCCCACTTCCCCATGACGAGGTAGATCACATCGCCCGGACAGTTCGACTTCCAGACAGTGATCACCTTATCTCCAGCCTCATCCCTTGAAATCCTCCTGCCCTGCGAGACCGTCTCATATCCTGCGGGCGGGGTGGTGGTGAGTCGGAAGCTGTGCAAGTAACCTTCGAAGGAGGGGTACCAGAAACTTTCCTCGCTGAGGAAGGCTCCTCTTTCCTCGATGAGCCCTGTCGTCTGATCCGCGATGCTCGTTCTGGAGAACTCCGGTACCGTGAGAGTGTCAAAAATGACTCCGCCGTAATGAACTTCGATTTTGATCCGCTCCTCTCCCCAATCTCCAGCGATCTTCACGAGTTTCGCATTTTCATATGCTGGTTTTGGCTCTTTCCCACTGCCTGTTTCACCAGTGTGATCTTCCGGCTCGTATTCGAGTGATTCCTCGAAGATAACATCCTCTCCGTTTATCCGGACGCCATCGACTTTGAGTGATTTTCGTATGAAGAAGCAAAGTGGTGTTGAGGTCGGAGTAAACTCCAACACGTCGGAAGCCTTCAACCTGTGCTCGGAAGGATAAAGCTCTATATCTATATCATGGAAAATCAAGCTGTGATCAGCAGGCGTACCAGATGTGGGGAAAATGAGTATTAATGCGAAGAAAATGATAGGAGCTTTATACACTGACAATGTTCGCATCTCTACCTCTTAAAAATTACAAATGGGCTTTAGGTAGTACTTTATTTCTCATCCAATCTGGGGCTCACCGGCAGCCACAGCCTTCTGGAGAAGAGGGGATCGACTTTGAAGCCGGTTTTTCAAAAGGAGCCAATTCATCCTCACATTCAACATTCGGTGGTTCTCAATAGAGGTAATTAATACCCAGCGCAACCTGGAGCTCAGTGTCGGTGCCGAACAACACGTCAAGCTCAAAGTGAGCTGCGAGGTTTTCCTTCAGGGTGAACTGATTCCCGATCGGAAGGATTCCACCGAAGCTTGTGTCACTATTATCGGCGATGGAGGCATGGGACACGCCCAGAAGAAGCCCGCCATATGGTGCTAGTACCGTGTCGGAACCTTCTATGGGTATCGACCTTCCGAACTGACCCCCAAAGCCCAGTGTTAACCAGGTGAACTTGGATCTGTGCGTTACTGAGAAGGCTCCCACGAAAGAGACATCATAATCATCCCCGGCTGCTTCCTGCAGATAGCCGTACCTTAGATCACCTCCCACAGTGAAAAAATTGAGTTTCGAGTCTCTCGCAAACGCAAATTTCGGTGAAATATCGAGATTCTCGGCCATGCCATAGCGAACCTGACCCACGATCCCAAACGTCGGGAAGGAACCGAATACTATGCCGGGGCCCGCGACTAGCTGCCCCTCCTCCAGGACATTGGCAGGCCAATATATGCCAGCCTGTGCAAAAGCGGTCGACGATGAAAATCCGACCAACATAACTGCAACCAACAACAGCGTGCCTGAATACTTCATCGAACGCCTCCTTCCGGCCATTCTGAATTGCAGAGCGCATCCCCATTCTAAAATTTATCTAAGATTATAAAGTAAGCTGAAACATGTCAACTATTTTTATGATGAGAGATCTCTGAAAAAGTCTTTCGGAGATCTCGATTAATGAAATTGACACCTTCTAAGATGAGCATTAACTTACATAAGCCTTAACACGCAACACTCTGTTTGACATATCTCTTCGACAAAAGGAAGGAGAACACTATGCGCAGGCACTACATTCCACTACTTCTCTTCTTATGCTTCACCGTCATTCTTCCCCTGAACGCTGAACACAGGAGAGATCACGTAAGAATAGAAACCCCTGATGAAGCCAGCCTTTTGAATGCACTCTCCCTGGGCCTGGACATAGTGTATGCAAGGCCGGGCGCATACATTGAAGTCCTCCTGTCTCCCGACGAGCATGAAACCCTCCAATCGAGTGGCCTCAGGTTCAAGGTGCTGAGGCAGGATGTGGGTCGATACCTTGCCGAAAGAAGCAGGATGCATGCCAAGGCTATGCCGGGGTTTGGTGATGGGAGCATGGGCGGCTTTTACACATTCGATGAGACCCTGGCGATTCTCGATTCTCTCATAACGAATGACCCGCATGGTATAATCGCCGGTCTCGACACCATCGGCACAACACACTACGGCCGACCAATAGTAATGTTCACGGTATCGGACAACCCTGAACTCGACGAAGGCGAACCCGAGGTTATATACGATGGACTCCACCATGCCCGCGAGCCGATGGGGATGATGAACCTCCTTTATTTTCTCGAGCATCTTCTGGACAATTACGGTATCATTCCGCAGGTTACGTACCTGGTGGACAACAGGAAACTCTGGTTTGTGCCCGTCGTGAATCCCGACGGTTATGCAATAAACGAATCAATTTACTTAAACACCGATGACTTCGGTTTCTGGAGTAAAAACGCCCGGGACAACAACGAAAACGGGATTATCGACGATTATGACGGGGTGGACATCAACAGGAACTACGGGTACATGTGGGGTTACGATGACTACGGATCGAGTCCCGAGCCCTCTTCCAGCGTTTACAGGGGGCCTTTCGCCTTCTCCGAGCCCGAGACATGGACAATAAAGGATCTCTGCGAAAGCCGCCTGTTTTTGCTTGGACTGAACTACCACACCTTCTCAGACCTTCTCATATATCCCTTTGGATACAACGACCAGGAAACTCCCGATTCGCTCACCTACAGGGAGCTCGCCGAGTTCATGACCGAACTCAACAACTACCAGTTCGGTACCGGCACAGAGACAGTCAATTACGTCACAAACGGGGATGCGGATGACTGGATGTACGGTGAGCAGATCACAAAGAATAAGATACTCTCCATGACCCCCGAGGTGGGCAACAGCGACGACTTTTTCTGGCCTCCCCCCGAGAGGATAGTGCCCCTGGCAGAAGCCAATCTTTATCCCAACATATTCCTTGCCCTTGCGGCGGGATCTCATATCATGTTCACAGACCGGTTCCAGCTCGACGATGGTGACGGCGACGGTTATCCGGAGGAAGGCGAGGCTGTCGACATCATTGTCGTTCTAAAGAACGTGGGCATCTCGCAGGAAGCCAGTGGAGTTACATGTGAACTGAGCACATCCTCTCCCTCCGTATCAGTCACGAAGTCGACCTCCTCATTCGGCGATGCTGCCATCGGCCAGGAAATCGACAACACACTCGATCCTTTTAGCATACAGATCGCAGATTCCATCGTCCAGGGGGAGATAGCGAGCCTCTTTATCTCAATAAGTGCGGATGACGGTTATGTAAACACGGATTCGTTCGACATCCTTCTCGGCACACCAAAGATAATCTTCGCTGACGGGGCTGAGGAGGGGATGGTGAATTTCTCTTCGAACACGTGGGATATCTCACCACTCCACGTGAGCGAGGGCGTTTTCGCATTCACGGATAGCCCGACAGGTGACTACAGCTCCAACACCACAAGCATCATGACAGGCCTCATGCAGCTTGATCTGTCGGGAGCAGTTAATGCTTACCTGATTTATGATTCGAGGTGGGAGATAGAGAAGGACTGGGATTTCGGCCAGGTGGAAGTAAGCCGGGACGGGTCCACCTGGGAGGCGATGGAAGCGACAAGAACATTCGCCGGCTCGGGTTTTACAGAATACCACGACCCTGCAGAGGAGGGTTATCATTCACGGCAGATTACATACGTGCACGAGAGGGTGAATCTGAGTGATTTTCTCGGCCCGGGGAACGAAGCTGTGTCGTTCAGGTTCATCCTCAGGAGTGATGGCTATATTGAATTCGACGGGTGGTACGTAGATGAGATTAAAGTCCTGGCTTACGGTATCCCGACCGGCATCGATGAGGATTCCATCACCTCAAGATTGCCGATAGCGTTTCGCCTCGGGCAGAATTACCCGAATCCATTCAACCCGCTCACAACGATCACGTTCGATGTACCGGGAATCCAGAAGCAGAAAACCAGGCTCAGCATCTACGATGTGAGAGGGCGCCTGATCAGAGTCCTCCTCGATGAACCGCTAGAGCCGGGCAGACACGTTGTGACATGGGACGGAAGGGCTGATACTGGTGAGATTACGGGATCAGGCATATACATATATAAGCTCGATTCCGGGGGACAGACCGCGACGAGGAAGATGGTTCTGCTGAGGTAGTATCAAATGACCCGATGAGTTGTTGGTGGGATTATTTAAAGCGATTGAAAAGCTAATTTAGGCAGATTATCCACTTCGCCTACCCATATGATAAAGTTAACTTCCAAGGGCCTGTCACTTCCTGTTTCACCTTCATGCAACCGGGTAATAAGACCCCGATTTTCTAGATAAACCTTTATAATGGGATATCTTATACAAGATAGGGTATATCCTTACCCGACGGGAACAGCTGTGCCGGCATTTTGAGAAGGATACACATATCAAGGTGTTTAAAATATAGACGATTTGCTAATATTACTTGACATAAATGAGATTTTATGATACAATTGTGGTAAATTTACCCGATATTTCACCTATTTAGCCTTTATTGGCAAAATCCTGGACAAATAGCCCTCGATCGGAAGAACATATCGCTCACCCCAGAGTGAGGTCAAGCATGAGGATAATGAAGAGAAGGGTTTTTGTACTGGGCATCGACGGTGGAACGTTCGACATCCTGCTCCCGCTTGCTGAGAGAGGGCATATGCCAAATCTCGCGAGGGTCCTGAAGCACGGAAGCCGTTCCAATCTCACCTCCACATTCTCTTTCCTCACTGCTCCTGCATGGACTTCCTTCATGACAGGGAAAAACCCAGGAAAGCATGATGTCTTCGATTTCGTGAGGCCTTATAGAAAGGAACTCGCTGTAGAATTCAACAATTACAGGTCAATACGATCGAGAACGATCTGGAACATACTCAGCGAGAAAGACTTCAGGGTGTGTGCGATAAACGTCCCTATGATGTATCCGGCACCGGAAGTGAACGGAATGGTAATTTCAGGCCTCGGAGCACCCGGGCTGGTCGAGAAATCCTTCTTCCCGAGAGATCTTTACTCGAGTCTGGAGAGAGAGCTGGGACAGTATATGATAGATGTTCCACTGGAGAAATATGGTCCCCGGGATGTTGATTCATTCCTCGAAGACCTCCTTGAATGTACGAGGATCAGAAAGAAGTACATAAACAATCTGCTCGACAGAGACGAATGGGACCTTTTCATGGCTGTTCTAGCCGGGGCCGACAGGATTCAGCACAAACTATGGACCATGCTCACGGATCTGCTCTCGGGGGGGACAAACGGGGACGATACCTCTAGCAGGATCCTCGGATATTTCAAAATACTGGATGAGATCATAGGTGATCTCGACAGGAGGCTCGGCGAGAATGACATCCTCATTCTCATGTCAGACCATGGATTCGGGAGTATGGATCACGAGCTCACTATCAACAGGTGGCTTAACGAGCATGGCTACTTCACCCCATCGAGAGGAAGGCTCCTGCTCAAGCGGGCCATGAGTGCTATCAGAGAGCTTCAGAGGAGATCGCTCGCCCGATTCTCTCCGAAGGCTCTCGAGCGAAAAACCCGGGATACCATTAAAAGAACCGAAACGGCCAGGAAACCACGAATGGATTTCATCAACTGGTCAAAGACCAGAGCCTTCTCGTCTACGAGGACCCAGCAGGGCATAACCATCAACCTGAAGGGAAGGGAGCCATTTGGAATAGTCGAACCGGGCGAAGAATATGAAACGCTCCGGGATGAGATCATCTCTTCCCTCAGGGACCTCAAAGACCCGGTGAGCGGGGAGAAGATGAACAATCTCGTGCACAGGAGGGAGGAGGTCTACTTTGGCCCTTATATTGAGAATGCTCCTGACATCGTCTACCTCTTCGATGGTGGGAGGATCATTGCCACCCATCAATTCAAAAACGAGTTGTTCACACCGACAGACTGGAAGACCGGCGATGGTATGCACCGTAGAGAGGGTATCTTCCTCGCTAAGGGACGCATGGTGGTCGAGGATCAGCAGATGAAAGCCAATAGCATCACCGATGTGGCGCCGACGATTCTGTATCATCTCGGTGTAGAGATCCCCGATGATTTCGACGGAAGCGTTATCGATGGGATTTACAAGCGGGAGTTCCTTTCGAAACATGAAATCACATTCGAAGAGGCAAGAGTCCATATAGAAAACGGTGAGGATTCGGTGTACACGGAAAAGGACAAGAAGGCCATTGAGGATCAGTTGAGAGGGATAGGATACATGGAGTGACGGATGCCCATGAAAACAGTCACAAATGAGGCAGAAAAGGTTCTGACAGAAGCTGCCGGCGATGTCCTGCTCACACTGGATCTCAAACAGAGAAGGATCGGAATCGACACCTGGGGTGCGGCGACTCCTACGGCAGATCAGGCCAACCAAGCGGTCATTATCCCTGAGGTGGAAGCGAGGGAAAACTATGATTTCGTCTACCGGTTCTTGAAGCGGACGATCGATGTCATATTCGCCGCTTCTATTCTGATCGTGGCCTCCCCTCTCATTCTGGTGGTTGGGATACTCATAAAGTTGAGCTCCCAAGGCCCGGTTTTCTACAGGCAGGAGAGAACGGGGAAATACGGGAAACGGTTCGACATGTATAAATTCAGAACGATGAGAAACGGCAGCGAATCCCTGAAGCGTGAGCTAAAGAAGAGCTCTCACCTGAAGTGGCCCGACTTCAAGGTCAAGAATGACCCCAGAGTTACGAGAATCGGCAACGTCCTTAGGAAGCTCAGCATGGATGAGATCCCGAACTTCATTAATGTACTGAAAGGAGAGATGAGCCTCGTAGGTCCCAGACCCACCTCCTTCAGATCTGAAGCGTACAAAGACTGGCAGAAGCTCAGGCTCAGGGCTACTCCCGGATTGACGGGTCTCCAGCAGGTTTCGGGCAGAGCTAACCTTCAGTTCGACGAGCGAGTTCTGCTGGACATCAAGTATGTCCTGTATCAATCCATAACTCTTGATCTATACATATTGATAAGAACAATATTCGTAGTCCTTTCAATGAAAGGCTCATATTAGTCGTTCGGAGGTGAAGGCGTATGAAAACTTATCTCGGCCCGATTTTGGCGATCATTCTCTTCACAGCACCACTGCTGTCAGTCGTAGATACACAGCTACCCATCCTCGAGGGAAGGTTCGGTATCTGGCAGCTTGGGGAAGATGATAATGCGGAGGACGTTCGCGATTGCGGTATCTCTTACGTGGTCAAGCAGTACCGATGGGAACAGATAGAGCCGGAACAGGATCTTTTCCGTTTCAAACCGCTTGATGACTGGTACGATGACATGCTTGAGCCATATGATCTGTCCGGCGTTCTAATCATCCGCACCGGCCAATCATGGGCCACCGATAATTCCTACGATTCTACCCTCGGCAAACCATTACACGAATTCGCATCCGCGCCACCGCTGGATTACGGCGATTATTACGACTACATATATAACGTCGTTTATCATCTCAAGGATAAGATAGATATATTCATCATTGAGAATGAACCAGTAACAAGAGTCGCATGGTACGGTACACCGGAGGAGTATATACTTCTCACGAGTGTCGCCTACCAGGCCGCCAAGGATGCAAATCCCAGCTGCATGGTAATCGCCAATAAACTTCCGGCGATGGGATTCGGTTACCTCATCGCGAGAGATTTGTTTGAGCAGGGAGCTTTCAGCGAGGCCATGAATTTCTGGAACGGTTATTATTCGAGGAGGGATGAGCGATTCCAGGTGAGCAGGATGTCAGAACTTGTGAACTGGCTGAATAGCGATTTCGGTCTCTGGGTTGCGAACTTTGTTGACGTGATCATGACATCTGAGCAGGCCGAGAACCTCGATGCCATTGGATTCAATTATTACCTGCATTATGATTACATAGAGCAAGTCGTTGGATGGATACGCTCAAAAATGGAAGAGAACGGCTTCTATCGACCACTGCTCGATCTCGAGCACGGAGTGAAAGACGAGAGATCGGTGGTCTCTGACAGCACTGCTTCAGAGGAACTCGTGAAGGGATACGTAATCGTTCAGTCTCTCGGTATAAGGTATATCTCGTGGTATCCGTTCACCCTGGATTCCACTTCACATAATTTCGAGTATCTGAAACCCATGCACGATTACTCTACAGATGATTTCTTTCCCTGCTACTACGCGATGAACACTATCGCAGATCATTTCGACTATTACCACTTCTTTCATGGAAAAGATGAATCTTTTTACTCAAGGTACTCCTTTGAGAACCTGAGAACGGGTCTTGTGGATTTGGATATAATCTGGTCAGACAGTCTGGATACGACTGTCACCTTACCCTTTCCGAAAACATTCAATTGTGCTATCGTGACGGATCACCTGGGAAGCGCTGTCGATTCCCTGTACAATCTGAACGAGACTCTCGAGATCCAGGTTGGTGCCGCGCCCAAATTTATCCAGTACAAGAGAGTGACGATCCCGCCACACCATGACCCCGATTCCTTCTAACCGGCTATGGCAAAAGGCACAGGTTTTTTTATCGGATAGGGAATCAAGGTGATCTCGATGCGGGCTCTATTCGAAATCAGTAGATATATCCGAGAGCCTTGAGCTGATCCTCAGTCGCTTTATCTATCTTTCGGCTTTCTCCTTCGACCGCTTTCGATGATGAGGATCGGTGAATCGCCTCCATCTTCGCAAGCAGCGAATCACGCAAGTTAATGAGGCTATCTGAGATGTCACGATTCTCATCACTGTCACTGGAAAGATCAAATAACAGCGTCTTCTTCAGAAGTCCTTTCTCGTATTTCAGAAGCTTGTATCTCCCATCCGTGTAAAACCATGCCCTTCGCCCCCCCTTCAGTACCTCTCCGTATGCGTCGAAAGAGACTGGGCCTCGATCACCTTCACGCAAGGCCGGAACGAGACTTCTCCCCGCCGACTCAATTTCATCATCGATCCCGCTGAGATCCAGAAGCGTCGGCATGACATCCACCAGAGAGGAGATGGCTGTAATCCTGGTTCCTGCCTCAATCGCCTGCGGGTACCTTATCAGCATCGGAATCCTCACAACCTCGTTAAAGAGTGAATGCCCGTGTCCCCACATGCTGTGTTCGAAGAATTCTTCCCCGTGGTCGGATGTGAGCAGTATGATCGTGCCATCGAGTAATTCCCTCTCGCCAAGTTCATAGAAGAATGCCCCGAGCCGATTATCCAGGTATGCGATTTCCCCGTCATATTCACCCACGACCGTTTCTATGAGCTCCCTCTCGACCGATTCCATCCTGTCGAAGGGTTGGAAGCCGTAATTATGCGTGGGCTGAACGTATGCACCAGGTAGGATGGATGTGAAACGCGTGTCATAGGGAGGGGGCGGGGTGTAGGGAAAATGCGGTTCTATGTAGTGGATGTAGGCGAAGAAGGGCCTTGCAGAATCCTCATCAACCCATTCGAGGAAACGGCCGTTCAGGGAATCCACCGATGAATCATAGTCCACGCGCTCCCTGAACCGCAGAATAGCCTCGAGCTTCCAGAAATAATCCTCGACTTTCCTCTTCCGATCCTGATTGCCCCTTAGAAGCGTCCTTATAATGTTACCGAGCATCAGCTCCCTCACCATCTGTGCTTTCCCGTAGTAGAAAAGATCCACACCCTGGTCGAAACCGAACAGTGGAGACACCAGGTTGTTCGAAGTCAGGATTGCCGTCCTGTATCCTTTATCGCGATACACCTCAGGCAGTATTCTGAAGGATTCCATTAGACCGCTCCCCATCGTCGTCGTCTGGTGCGTCGAGGGGAAGTAACCCGTCATCAAGCTCGCCGTGGCGGGCTTGGTCCAGGATGCCTGTGAGTATGCGTTTAAAAACAGCGCTCCTTCCTCCGCAAGCTTGTCAATATTCGGACTCGTCTTTCGTTCGTATCCGTAGCAAGACAGATGATCCGCCCGCAGGGTGTCAATGAGCAATACAAGCACATTCGGCATCGACGGTGAGGGGATTCCTCGAGCAGCGGGGTTTCCAGTACCCGCCCGGGAAAGCGAGATGATTACGGAAGCGATTAGACACAGAGCCACGGCGTACTTCCAGACCTTGAGTGTCCTTTTCAGTCCACCCCCACTCTCCCGGAGAAGCCTGTAGATGTACCTCCAGAGGATGTAGACGAATGCGAAAAAGATGGCATCGAACACAAGAGACTGTATGTCGAGGTATGAGGGAAACAGCTTGGAATTCACATAACCACCGCCGATCAGAAAAAGAGTACCGCATGAAATGATTGTAAGGTAGAAGGCCGTGAGTCTCCACTCATCTCCGAATCCGATCCTCCCCGATAACCTTGCCAGCAGAGCTGTGACAAGGCCAAGAAGAAAACCGGCCACAGACCAGACGATACCGTAGATGACCATTGATGGGAAGTAGAAACGGGGATTTATGATGGCCATTGGACCTGAGGCGATAAGAAGAACGGTAATTTCAACAAATGCAGTCGTTGCGCCAACCAGAAATCCCAGGGATGCCGATCTTCTTAGATGCTTATTTATTGACAATCCATTTGCTGGCATGATATGCCGACACCGGAATAATACTACCTCAATAATACGAGCTTCCTCGTGGCACTCTCCCCACCGGCTCTCAATCGATAAATATAAACACCCGAAGGAAGGGAAACACCCCTCTCGTTTTTTCCATCCCAGATGACATCGTACCGTCCGGGAGCGAGGGAATCATCAACCAACGTGCGCACTTTGATCCCCCTCCCGTTATATACGGACAGGCTTGCCCGCGTTTCAGACCCGGCTTCGCCATCTATCGAGAATGTGATTGTCGTGATAGGGTTGAAAGGATTGGGATAGTTCTGCTGAAGACTCAGCACCCTCGGAGGGTGATGCAGATTCTCCCCCCCATCATCAATTGCAGTTGGCTCCAGCACGTATGTGACGAAGGTAGGATGCTGATCCACTGTGAGCAAGATCCTCCAGTCTGTTTCCTCCGGATCCACATGAATTTCAACGTCAGGAAATCTCCTTATTACTATTTCGAATACATCCTGCGGGATGTCCAGGATTACCTCACTGCTTCCAGAACCTCCGTATCCATCATCCCACCACAGCGCGGTCACCCTCCTCTTGCCTTCTTCTCCGGCTGCAAGCAATTCCCAGTGCACTATGTTTGCCACGCTGTTGTCCTCTCGTTCGAACACAGGACGGCTCCCGAGTAGGGAAGTTACATACGAATAGGCGATTGCCGCATACCTGGGCTCGAAGCCTCCTCCCTCTTTTTTCGGATACCCGTCTCCCAGCCCGATCTTGTCCGAGGTCAACATCCATCTCTCACCCGCTTCAAATCCGTCGCTCATCGGAAACCAGCAAAACAGCTTCAATCCGCAACGCACCGCCTGCACCATCTTCTTTACCACGTCCTGAGCGTGATCGACGGACTCCCTGTCGTACTCTTCATTACGGTTCCTGATTCCCATCTCGTTGGACAACTTGACATCTACTTCATACCCCCCTTCACCCATCTTTGCATCCACCCACCCTATCACATCATCCATGTACTCATAATCCTCGTAGAAGTGAAAATTGTATGCATCGATCCATCCCCCCATATTCCTCACGAGGGAATCCGCGAAGGCGATATCCCTGGCGTTCTGCTCGAGTCTGTATGCTATCCTCTCCATTCCGTTCGGCCCGGTGAAAACGTATGACCCATTCCGGCTCGAGCGGCGGTAATAACCGGTGGCGAACTCACATATCTCCGCATCGCTGTATTCTCCGGAGGCGATCATATCCGACACTATACACCAGCCGAACAAGCCGCTCGCCAGGCCTGAATTGGTAACCACTATTCCAGGACACGCATCGTGAGCTGCTTTGTATGCAGTTTTTAAGATCTTCAAATAGTCTCTCCACTCCCCATAGAAAAACTTCAGGCTGTTCGCCTCATTCTCCACCACTATCACATTCACCCTGCCACATACATGGCTCACCAGATTGTATACAAAATCATAGTAACTCTGGCTGTATCCGTAATCCGCATCCCACTCTTGTGAAAGATCCAACGGCAGGAATGACCCGTTATCGTATCGCTCTCCATAGAGGTTACCCTCTGTCGCCCACTCCAGCTCACCGAGTCTCACGAGCAGCACCGCCTCCATTCCGTGTGATTCCATGGAATCGAGGCTCTCATCGACACTGCCAAACCTGAACACATCATCGACCGCCTCGATGTGCTTCCAGAAAATCCTTATTCTCCCCCATTCTCCTCCCATATCCTCCACTTCCTCGAAGAAGTCAAACCACCGCGCCATCCCGTAGGGACAGCTGGCTTCTGATTCCTGCCCGATCAGTCTTGCTTCTGTTACATGAAAACCCAGAGAGAGTAAGAACACTACCCGGAAGGCGCTGAAAATTTTTTTAGGAGAATATTGAAAGATTTTCATAGTCGCACCCCCCAAGGAGAACGAATCAATGTTCGGTTTGTTTTCATCAGCTTCCTAAGCTTCGAAATTGCAAGGAGCTAAATACCGTTGATTCACTTCACCCGCTGCAAGTTGAATCCACCGGATTTCATGATTGTTTTTAAATCACCTACATTGAGCAACATGTGTGCCGATGTCCGGTTATGTTTCTGGGTGTTTGGAAAAGGTGAAAAGGTGGCTGCCGCTTTTATAAGGAAGGTAACAGGGGCACTCTCTTTCTTCTGAATCTCTTCATCTTAAGGACACATCCATGGAAAACCGGGGAGCTCTTCAATCGCTTCCTCAAAAGAAGCCAGGCCAGAAGGAGGGGATAGAGCTGGCTTTTCTTGTTTAGAATATAGGCTTCCATGTACTGTTTGCTAGTTTTGGTCCACTCGAGCTTGTAATCTTCCTCGCCCTCTGATAGATCAATCTCAGACATCCCATTTGAGAAAAGCCTCTCCACAACATGGGAAACAATCACTTTCCCCGGGGAAAGGTGGTTGAATCGTTCATCGAAGACCATGTAATATGCATAGAATGAATCCCGCATTACGAAGCTCAGATCAAAGGCCACCTTCTTTCCATTTAGCTCTATGGCAGTGAGCGAGAGCATGTTCGAGTCCCTGAAAAGCTTTAGAAGATCCCTGAAGAACTCCCTGTTTTTCCCACTTGTCAGAGGATCTATGCCGGCCCTGTGCTTCCAACCCTGCTCGCCCAGTGATATGATCTCCTTGAAGGATTCCTCCAGGTCTATCTCGTCTGTATGAAGGAAACGCAGCTCACCGACTTTTTTCACCCTGTTGATCCTATTCCGTATGGTTTTCCTCAACCGCTTACTCACGTTTTTCTTCAGGTAATCCTGATAGTCTCCCTCGATCTTTATATACGGGTACCGGCTTGCAGGTATTTCCACGAAATGAACTCCACCGGCCTCACTCGCTTTTCTCATGGATCTGATTACCCGGCCGTCTTCGGGCAGCTTGTCTAGTTCGAGGTAATCCCACCTATCTTCGCGCATGAGTAGGTTCCTGAACAGTTCCATGAGGGCAGCGTCGACATCTCCCACAGTGAGGAATCCCTGCTGGGAAGATAGGCCATCGCCTATAACAGTGATCCTCCTGGCGGAGAGCCCGATCTTCCGTGTTTTCTCGACGAAGAACGGAGCGGCAAAAATCGGCATGCCCCCTTCCGAGGCGAACACGACACGGAGATCCTTTCCGGAACCGAAGTGTTTCCACCAGAGGCTGATCCATTCATAGCTCTGAAAAACGTTCGGTTTCTCTGAAAGCTGCTGGAGCTTCTTCCAATCCGCCTCGAGGCTCTCGAGCTCATGGATGGCTCTCGCTTCCTTGAACATCACCATGCAAGCTTCTCCCCAGTCCTGTGATTTGAAAGTCTCATGAAAATACTATTGCAAGATTCTCTCCAGAATCTCAAATCGCAGGTGAAGATACGACCTGGTATATATACTGTTTGGCTAATGGAGCGAATGCAGTTATCGGTAAGGAGGGCTTTTATGACTTATATATTTTTTCTCTGATAGGATCCTCTTTCATATATCAGCCTCCCGGTTTTGAGTGCATGCCGGAGGAATCTGCTTACAGAAATGGATTTCTCCAGTTCTTCATTCGTATATGCGAGGATATCGTAACGGACATGGCAAGCCCAGGAAGTTTGCCATGAGAGGACTTCTTGGAGAGGGAGCACCACTGTCAGCTTCATCGATAGCAAGGCTAAGAGCGAAGTGGCAGAGAGAATATG
>JBHIFB010000025.1:0-29473 GCA_046760905.1 Candidatus Glassiibacteriota bacterium
GAAGTGCTGCGTTTCACTTCCAAGATACGTCACCGTATTTGTGAAACGCAGCACTAAGTTCCAGGAAAAATGGGGAAAGTACTCTGTCTTTCCCGGCTTGACTTAATTATTTTTTTATGATAAAATTTAAAAAAGAAAATATCTATCACGTGTGTTCACACACCGGGATAGCAAACAAAACAGGAGAAGCAAGTCACCGGCAGGTGATTTTTTTAACTATTTTTGAAAGTCTCAAGGATGGAAAAATATATAGGAAAACTCGCGTTTTTTCTGCTTCTCTCTCTCAGGGTCGCATCTCCCTGGCTACCTGAATCCTTCGCTGAGGATTTGCCGATCGGTCCTTCCTCGATAGAAGATGGTTCATACGATGTTGGCTCACATCCCTGGGAGGTCGTGAATGGAGATTTCGACAACGACGGGGATGAAGATCTTGCGGTGAATGCAACGATAGAGAACATGGTCGAGATACTTCTCGGAAATGGAGACGGCACTTTTCAGAATTCAGTCGGTTACTGGGCCGGTTACAAGCCGATGTCCCTGGTCGCCGATGATTTCGATGAAGATGGTAATCTCGATCTTGCCGTGTCTTCAACCGACAGCGACCTCGTCGTCGTCCTTCATGGTTTCGGAGACGGAACATTCGGAGATTCACTGGTTTTGCCTTCTGGTGATTTTCCCGTGAATATTGCTAGCCATGACGTGAACAAAGATGGTCATGTCGACCTGTGCAGTTCTAATTCCTATGATAATACAATAGCGATATATCTCGGAGATGGAAATGGCAACTTCACAAGTCCTCTCTTCTATACGATCACCGGAGGACCGAGGGCGCCAGAATTCGGAGATTTCAACGAGGACGGGAATCCGGATATAGTCGTTACGTTGAGGGGAGCTATCAACCAGCTCGGGATCATGTTCGGCGATGGTACCGGTGCTTTCAGTAGCACAATGACCATTGAAATCGGTACATACCCGAGGCGTTCCGCTGTGAGGGATTTCAACGGCGATGGTCATCTCGATATTGCAGTGGCTTTAAGGGGCGATAACAGTGCGAACATAATCTTCGGCGATGGCACCGGATCCTTTAGTCCACCGGTTGTCTACGATGTAGGAGTTGGGCCAAGGTGGCTCACCGCGGGTGATATTGATGGGGACGGGATACAGGATCTGGTCACAACCAATTTCTTCGGTGAAACCATAACCATCCTGCTGGGAGACGAGATCGGTGAGTTCCCATACAGGGTTGATTTTGATATCGGATCCGGTCCCCGGGGAATGACAATCGGAGATTTCGACTCGGATGAAAATCCGGATCTTGCGATCGTGCTCTTCGGTGAGGACAGGCTGTCCATAGTTCTCGACAGTAAGGATGATGTGACCCCATTTCTCATCTCACCAGCAGATGGTGATACAATCACGGCAGATCCGCTATTCCGGTGGAAGGATGTACCTGGCGCCAACGCCTATCAGCTGGTCCTCTATGAGAATGGCAATGAGCTTTTGTGGAGTAAGTTCATACAGGGCAGAAGCGAGTATCTCTATGACGGTCCAGGGTTGCTGTCTCCGGGGGTGAACTATATGTGGTCGGTGCGGGAACGTGTGCAGAACGAATGGAATCAGTTGGCGCCTTCTCTTTCCTTTCAGAAAGCCGCGCCCGAGACCGTTCTCGTCGGTCCATCGCTCAATCTTCCCCCAAACGGTGCAACGATCGCTCTTGCGGAACTCTTCAGCTGGTCAGTGCTGGAGGGCGCCTCGAAATATGAGATTTATGTATATGATGATTCAGCAACCACTGTCTTGCTCTATCAGGGCAGCTCGGAAGGGAATTCTCATTTCATTCCCCAGGGGATTTTGGGATTAACCGAACCAAAGGATTATTACTGGAGGGTCAGGGGAGTTGATGAGTGGGGTTATGCCGGAGAGTTCAGCGAGTTAAGACAGTTCATACTCTCGGATTTTGTATCTCCTCCACCGCCCCCTGTCCTCGTCCAGCCGTCAGAATCCGATACAGTTAAGCAAACTGAGGTGGATTTCATCTGGCTGCCTTCTGCAGGTGCCACGCATTATACGTTGGAGTTCTCGAGGGATTCATTGTTCACACCTTCCAGCGAGATGACCTGGACGGCCGAGAGGATAACCGATACGTTGTATACTGCCCAGATGAGAGAAGGTGTTTCTACGATGTACTGGCATGTTAAGGGACTGAACAATGGAGGTGAGAGTCCATGGTCGAGCGCAGGTGAGTTCGAATATGACAGCGGGATGGTTCCACCGGTAAATTCCGTGGAGATAATGGACCCTGTCTATGGAACGGAAATCGAGATCGGTACCTCCATCGTGCCTTTCGGCGTTGTATCGGGAAGCCATTCCGGTATCATAGAAGGAATCTGGCTTCTTAACAATGTGACAATCGATTCATTCTCCGTCTCGATGGATCCCACGCAGGGTGTTTCTTTACAGGGACCGGTTATACAGGTGGTGGAAACAGGGTCAGACACCTTAGTGCTAACCGTAACTTCACCTGATTCCGTTTCATCTGATCCGGTAGTCTACGATAAGGTAATACCCTCCACCGGAAGCGTGAGCGCGATTCATCTCGTCGCCTCACCTTTTGCGATACCAGCTGACAGTCAAAGCCAAAGTACGATAACCGCTTATATGGTCGATGGTGAAGGCAGAAGGGTTTACACCGATTACGCCCGGCTCGTGAGTTTCGTGGTGCTCGGTGAAGGGTTCCCGGTGACGCCAACCTCCTCTCTAACAGACAGTGGGGCGGCAAGACTTATCGTGCGCTCAACAAAGACGCCGGATGAGGACGTCATTGTGTTCGCATACAGCACGGGGATAACCGGAGCCTACACGTATTTCATGACTTATGATGAGGACCTGGAGGAGTATGTAACGCGAACCCTTGCACATATCGACAGGCTGGAGACGCTCCCACTCGATTACTATCCGGACCGGCTCGACACGGCCTTAGCAGGGTATGATCTATCTAACATCTGGGAATTCCTCAACCAGGAGATACTCGGTGTTCCGGATCCCTCTCCGGAGAGTGTCGAATCTCTGAGGAGAATGATGCTTGCCTTAAAGTACATAGATATGTGCTATTATTACGAACACGATCCTTTATTCCCCGAGGAAGATGAGCAACCTGTTCGCGGCACCGGCTTCTTCATGGATCAAATTGCCGGTCCGACGTCTGGGGGTGCGATCGTTTCGAATTTCCTCTCTCATATGGCTGATACGATAATCCAGAGGTCCACCGCATCATCAACCATGCAGAGGGTGGCGCACAGCCTCTACAGGGGGTCACAACATATGTTCGAGTGTCTGTATTCACCAACTCTCGAACGGGCATCCGATACCGACATGATGGGGCTCGTGTTTCAGGCACTTAAAACGAGCCACCGGGAAGCTGCCAGCCTGGCCAGAGATAACGAAGACCCCCTCACGCTCTTCGAGGATTATACGATTCGTCTTAACAGACAGCTCGAGCTTATTAACAACTACATTTCGGATACACAGTATCTTATAGACGACGTTGCTAGCATGGCTCAGGCGCATAGCTATTCATCTACTTTTGAGGAATCGCGCGAGAGAATCGATGAACTTTTGACTGAAACGAGGTCGATCACGCACACAGCCCTTCTCGAGTCCGAAAGCCTAGATGCTTCAAATGCACTTCTTGCATCTTGTGGGGAGCTCTCTCTCCTTGGCGAATCCGTGTCGGAGGGATTAGAGGCCCCGTTTCTAGCGGGAAAACTCGTGGAGACCTCGGAATACGTCTTTTATCCGGAAAGGTGGACCGGTGTCGGTGAAACAGTGCCACTGGCGTTACAGACGCTGGATGATCTTGTGACCAGGCTGCTTCCCGATGGTACCTTTGCGGCCTTCGGCTTCGAAAGCCCGCAGAACGCTGCAGGCGGTCGGTACAATCTTCAACCGTTGGCGCCTGAGAGGATAGAGGACATGCTGCTGCTTCTGTCTGAGAAAGGATTGGACTTCGAATCCTCTGCGAGGGGGATCCTCACAAGCCTCTCAAACGACGACAGCGCATCTGTCTCTGAGGGATTGCCGGAGCTATGTGATGTAGGAGACGAGCTCTTCGAACTCATGTACGTCCTGAGGGCCACATTCGGATCCTTCAGCATTAGCGGTCCGGCCTCGATAGGCAATTATGATAGGCTATATGAGGATATGAACGAAGTTTACTTCGGTCAATCGGGCGGTATCATGAATTTCGAGTTGACCTTGTTCAATTATCTTTACAACCGCCAGTTCGAACAATCGAAACAGCTGGCGGTCCAGGCAGGAACCGATGCCATAGCGCAGGTAAACGATGCGATACGTAAGTATACCGAGATAATTCCTTCCTTCTTCGATCTCCCGGCGCTGCCTTCTCTCGTACCATCCGGCCTGGACTTCCCCGATTCAGTGGGCCCTGCGCACATTTTCAGTATAAATGCCACTTTGCTCAATATGGGTTCTGGGGATGAAGGGAACGTATCTGTTTTTCTTACATTTGACGGTCCCTTCGAGCTTCTTTCGAGTGACAGCATATTCGTATCTTCTGTATCTCCTGGTGACAGCGCTCAACTCTCCTGGCAGCTGAGGGTGAGATCACCGGCCCATCCGCAACTGGAGATAGGCCTGTTCCCCTTCTCCATTGAAGTGCGTTCTACCGGATCAATCGCCTATCCTCGATTCTTTTTGATCAGAGTATACAAGAAATCATTTGGTGTCAATTACGCGGCCGTCAAGAAAGTTCCCGAATCTGATGTTCGCCTTAGGAGCCTGCCTAAAACTTTCAACCTCTACCAGAATTGTCCGAATCCATTCAATCCACAAACCCGCATCAGCTTTGACATTCCGGAGGGAGAGACTCAGAGGGTCTCTCTGAAAGTATATGACGTGAGGGGGAAACTGCTTACCACGCTTGTTGACGAGGTGAAGGGGGCCGGTTCCTACACTGTGCTTTGGGATGGGACGGATCAACGAGGGCGAAAGCTGGGTACTGGCATCTATTTTTATGTTATTGATACAGGATCGTTCAGAAGTGTCAGGAAAATGTTGCTCCGGAAATAGGATGACCCTCCCCTCGTCATGACTTATTAATAGGTACTTAGTGGTCGCGTTCGCAATTACGGTAACATATTATCACTCTGGGAAGCGACCACTCTGTGGGGGTCTGGGGGAACGCAGCCGTTGCTCCAGGGGTGACAGCGAGGCGGCTCGAGGAGGCCCGAGCGACGTTGAGCGCCGAGAGGGGCGATAGCCCCTATGGAAGTGCTGCGTTTCACTTCCAAGATACGTCACCGTATTTGTGAAACGCAGCACTTAGTGAGCCTTTTTATAAGTTCGGTGACATGTCTAAGCTTTGAGGGTACACGGCAGTCGGGTTTTGAAAGGGTCTCTATGAGAAGAGGTGGAATTGAATACGAGTAGGATTGTATTACTTTCTCAGCTAATCGTCATGGCGTTTGCATGCACTGTCCTTGCAGGTCCCGGAATGATAAAGCGGTTTCAGGTTGGGGATGAGCCATGGTATCTCGCTATAGGTGATTTTAACGAAGATTCGCATCAGGATGTGGTCACCGCCAATTCCTCTGATGGCACTATCATGGTGCTCCTCGGTAATGGCTACGCTGACTTCCCCGACACTGCCAGTTATTACTCAGGAATAAGCCCTCGTGTCCTTGCCATCGGTGATTTCAACGAAGATTCACACCAGGACGTCGTTGTCTTGCATTCCGGTATAACATCGATGGCTGCTGGGAGTCCACAGAACGATGACATTGCCTTCTTTTATGGTTACGGCGATGGATCATTCAGCACGCCTTTTTACAGGACGGTGGGCGATTACCCGGCTGGAGTCGTGATCGGTGATTTCAATGAAGACGGACACCAGGATCTCGCCATCACCCATTACCGAAGCCATAACGTGATCATCCTCACGGGCAACGGGAACGGTACATTCAATACAGAACAGAACATTCTGACAATAGGCGGTCCGAGAGCAATAGTGAAGGGGGATTTCAACGAGGATTCGCACCAGGATCTCGCAGTTGCTCTAAGAACCGCGAATTCCATGATACTGCTCGAAGGCGATGGATCTGGTACTTTCACCGTTATTGATACAACATATGAACTATTCCAGTACCCGAGAGCCATGGTCGTGGCCGATTTCAACGAGGATGGCCACGAGGATATTGCCGCTGCCTGCAGGGCGAACAACAGAGCGGCCATATACATGGGGCTAGGTACCGGTGTCTTCTCTGGACCCCAATATTACGATGTCGGCGGGTACCCAAGGTCTATTGCTGCTGTTGATCTTGATGAGGATGGAAGGGTTGATGTTGCCACCGGTAATTTCAATTCCAACGATCTCACCTTCCTCATGGGAGATGGAGAGGGGACGATGATAAGATGGCTGGACAAGTATATTGGTTCATCGCCCAGGATGCTGGATATGGGGGATTTCGATGAGGATGGGCACACTGATCTTGCCGTCGTTAATTCAGGGAGTGATGAGCTGGCCCTACTTCTCGGATCAGCTGCGTTCATAGAGCCGGTGATGATATCTCCGGAGGATAGTTCCTGGACCTTCGTTGATCCAACATTCGTGTGGGACGCGGTCCCCGGAGCAAAATATTTTCAGGTCTTGGTTTCGGATACGCTTTACAATTTCTCTTGGAGCAAAATCGTGCACGGCCAGACTTCCGTGACCTACGACGGAAGCGTCCCTTTGATAGGTCCGAAAGTGTATAGGTGGCAGGTCAAGCAGAATACTGGCGGCACGTTCTGGAATTACACCGAGCCCTGGTTTTTCCTGAGAAGATTTATTCAGAGCTCCATAGATGCGCCGGATCCTAAGGTGCCCTACAACAATTCAGACGTGATGCTGCCCGAGCTCTTCAGCTGGGATGGAGTAAAAGAGGCGTATCGATATTTTCTGACAATCCATTCAGACACCACTTTCAATGATACCATCTGGAGCGGCATCACCGATTCCGAACTCATGATAGTGCCGGATATATCCGGATCTATGATGTTCGACAGCCTGTATTACTGGGCTATCACCGCCTACGATTCCAGTGGAAATCCAGGGCTACCCAGCGATATGTTTCGATTCACGCTCAGGGCATCTATTACTTCTCCCGAAGCTCCCGTATTACTCGCACCAATCCAGTCTGACACCGTAGAGGAGTCACCGGTGAGTTTGTACTGGTCATGGCCTCCAGGTGCAACTCGGTTCGCTCTCGACTACTCGGTGGACGAAACATTCCCTCCTGATCCCTCAAAGACATGGGAACTCGACGACCTGACCGATTCGACAATTGTGATCGCTCTTCCCCCGGCGAGTGAGGACATCTTCTGGTATGTGACAGCATCGAACAGCGCTGGTGAGAGCAGTCCATCGCTCACAGGCAGCTTTACATACCTCGTCGCCGACTCAACACCGCTTTCTTCAGTTGAGATCATTCGACCCGAGCAGGGAAGGGAGTATCCATTCGGCATCGAAATAAACGCCCTCGCTTTGATAACAGGCAGTTATACGGGGGCTGTCCAGGGATTCTGGCGTCTCGATGGGGATTCAATCGCAAGCTTTAGTCTTGAACTAACAGATACGACCGGACTTGAAATCATCAGCCCTCCAATTAATCCTGATGGAGAGGGAGATCATAGCCTGCAGGTCGCCATTGTGTATCCTGATTCGATAGCCTCCGATACTGTGCGATTCTCGATCTTACCGGAATCCGTCGGCGCACCGGAGGCCATCCTGTTGGCCATAAGCCCCCAGTCTATACAGACGAATGGGAACGAAGTTGCCACGGCCGAGGCATTCGTTGTGGACGGGCAGGGGGAGGTCGTTTATTCGGATTCCGGCAGGTTGGTAGCTTTTTTCGCCCTCGGTGAGGTGGTGTTTCCTGATAGCAATCATTCGTATACGGAAGGGGGAAAGGCGACGATCACGCTCACCTCGACCGATATGGCCGATTCTGACATTATTGTTTTCGCCACCAGCGAGAGCCTGCAGTCAGGCTATGCCCCTATGGCGACTTTTGAAGGTGATGTACTCAACGACCTTACTCCCCTCCTCGCTCATATAGATAAATTGTCAAACCTGGTCCTTGACATATATGATCCGCCTATGGATTTATCGGTTACATCATACGATCAGTCGGCAGTAAACGCATTTCTTCAGGAGCGGATCGTTGGCGTTGAGGAACCATCGGAGCCCGATAAGAGCGCGATGCGAAGGCTACTGTACCTGGAGAGGGCTCTTTGTCATGGTTATCATCATGAATACGACATGTTGTTCCCCGACCCGCGTGTGGAGCCGGCTGAGGGGGCGCTCAGGATGAGCGACGATCTAGTTATGCTTGTCTGGGAATCATCTCTCCTGGCCACTGAAGCATTGAGGGCATCTTCTCACCTCATCGCGCTGAGCAGAGGCGATTCTGCCCTGAAATCTCTTGTCAGAGTTAAGGCTGCGAAGGAGGGCCTATCCGTCTTTGAGGATCTTTGCATTTCAGTTGTGAGTCAGCTGGGGCTCCATCCGGCAAGGTCTGATCTGCTCGGGGCTATCACACGATCTTTTCGATCATCCTTCGCTGTTCTCGATACTGTGGATGATCTAAGAGTTGGCATACAGAACTCAAGCATAACAAGTGAAATTACACGCGATGTCATCGAGAAGGTCATCGAGGATGCGCAGGCGAGCCTCGACACCGCCGCTGCCTGGGCCTATCGTCACAACTTCAGTGGCAGCGATAGCCTCGGTGAGATTTTAACTGAAGAGCTAAATGGTGTCACAGATGCCCTAACCTACACCTCAAATGAGGACTTCAAGTATTACCACACTCTAGGTGACCCTTTGCTTCCACTCGAGAATCTCTCCAACCTTAGACCCCTCTACGATAAAGAAATAATCTCCAGAAACAGTTTCGTTACTCTCAAGAGTTCCCTCGAGAGTACATTCATGCCCGAACGCTGGCAGATTTTCAGGAGAATGGCCGATATCTCAATTGCTTCACTCATCGAAGTCGGCTATGGGCACACCTCGCTCGCTCTGCTGAGGGCGTTCGGGATGGTGGATTCGTCTACTGTAGAAAATCAGGAGCGGGCAAGGGAGGCCCTCACAGAGTATCGAAGTGAACTCATCGCTCCACATGCACAGGCCACAGAAGCCAATGTTTCACTCTGGCAAGAGATTCTTGACAGGCTGGCAAGCCGCACCTCGACCTATGAGGAAAAAGCGAGGGAACTGATGGAAGCAATCGCCGCCAAAGATACACTGCTTCTCCCGGACCTCTTTTTTGATCTCATTATGTTCGACGACACGCTCTCTCTGGATCTGGACATGTCTCTGTCTCCAGCGGGCGCAGTCTACCCATACGGAATCACCGGAATACCGGGTTTCGGTGATAATTACGATGTACTCAGAAACCTCCATACCGATACGAGATTCTATCGTCTTATGTTCATACTTCAGATCTATGAGTATTTACTGAGACCTGACCTCTACACGTCGGGTCTGATGGCGATCGATTTTGGTCACAAAGCAATCGATTCGATAAGAAAGTACAGAGAAACATCTATTGATTTCATCACATCTCTATTCACATCGAGAGCTTATCCGCTGGTCTTCATCACAGATATCGATCTACCGGATTCAATCCATGTGGATGGCATCGACACCGTGGAAGTGTCACTGAGCAATATAGGCGCAGGCATCGCTCAGGATGTATATGTGAAGATTTTCCCAAGCCCGGGTGTTTTTGTTACAGGAGATGATTCCATCCATCTTGGTGACATGACGAGTGGTTCATCATCCAAGGCGCTTTTTCGGATAAAAGCTGTGAGGGCATACATCCCTGAATCGGTAAAAGTCGGAACCGTTTTCGCAATACCCTTCTGTTCGAATGGCCTGGGATATGCCGGATTCGCCTTCACCGGTCTGAATGACTCTGGTGGCGTTGCATTCATTCCCGGCCCACTCGGAAAGGAATCGAGTGACTCCCTCGTGAGCGTGGGTCTGTTTCAGCCGTTGGGAGGGGAGCTGATTGCAGGAAACAGCGAGTATGAGATCCTATGGCAGACATACGGGACCGGAGTCGATCACATAGCCATATTACTCTCCAGCGATGGAGGATACAGCTACCCTGATACGATCATCGAATGGACCGAGAACGATGGCTCGTATACGTGGACAGTCCCTCTTCTTAATACATCCATGGCGAGAGTCAGAGTTGTAGCTCTCTCGGAAGGCGGTGTGGAACTTGGAAGCGCTGAATCCCCTGGCAATTTCACTATCGATTCGACCGCCCCGATTGTGGATATCATTTTTCCTGATGGGGGTGAGACACTATTTGTGAGCCTGGAGTATGATCTGGAGTGGGCAACGAGCGATTCCTTTCCGCCCCGAACGGGGATTATATCACCGAAAGATAGACAAGTGGTGAGTAATGAGAAAGTCGCCAGTATAAGGCAGCGAAACTCGTCCGTAAAATTTACTACTCCGGCTAAAGTCACAAAGCTGGCAGACAGAAACCTCGTAAGCCATAGGAAAGCTTCTGGTGAGAGGGCCCATGATTTCAGATCAAGTGTCCCAGGCAACCAGGGGCGGGAACGGCTGCTTGCCGATCGGTTCAGGCTGAGGGATTCACCGGATAGATTTTTCCCCGGCAGTTTGCCGAACACAGTCAGCCTTTTCTATTCGACCGATTCAGGACAAACCTGGAGGGTCATTGCTGTTGACGAGCCGGATGACAGCCTGTACACCTGGATCGTACCGAACAGACCTTCCCAGAATTGCAGGATCGGCATTACTGCGAGGGACGAAGCCGGCAATCAAGGATTCGCCATGAGTGATTCGGATTTCGTAATAACGACTCTAATTTCCGCAGCAACCGGGAGTCGAAATGATGGTGTGATGCTGAGAAAGGGGCTTCAGAAGAGGGGTGTATCGGATTCACAGCTCTCGGCTGAGACCGATGAGATTCAACCGGATATGCCTGACGAATTCCAACTCTGTCAGAACGTTCCTAATCCATTCAACCCTTCAACACACATAAGGTTCGCAATTCCTGGTGATGAGCCTGCCAGGATCGAACTGTTGATATTCGATCTAAGGGGTAGAAAGATTGCGACGCTTGCCCGGGGGCTGTTCAATCCTGGCTGGCATGATGTGGTCTGGGATGGCAAAAATTCCCGTGGTGTGCCGGTCGGTTCGGGTGTATATATATATACGTTACGGGTGGCCGATATGATTTTCACAAAGAAGATGACCCTTCTCCGGTAGATGTGTATTGGATTAAGGCGTTGTGTTTTCGGGTCTTCTGAGGTTGGAGAGAAAGAAACTCTCAAGTTCCTTGATAGACCTGTAGACTTCTTCACTGAGTCTATTACTGAGTCCGACGTCCTTCGGCTGGACGACGAGCAGTACAGCTGGCGTGCCAGATTCCTTCTCGATATACCTCATTAGAAGTCTCACCTCTCGGGCATGCTGACCGATACCGTTTTTATCCAGCATGTCTTCACTGAGCAGAATCGTCTCACCCGGCTTTCTTCCAAGATCCACGGCCTTGACCACCACCACGAGATCGGGTCGGTCTGCAGGTATCGAGGAAAGCACAGCCTCCAGCCCTTCGTGGCTTTCGTAAGCCAGTGCATTGACCCTGCCTTTGAGGCGCTGAACGAGTTTTGGACCGAGCCCATCATCTCCGAGGTTCCTGTTTCCTAGGCCGATGATGGCCACCCGTTTCTCATAAACGAGCTGACTTAATTCTTCCAGTGATATTGATGAATATCCAGTCATGGCGAAAAATTATAATAACCGTATCACTGTTTCGCAAGGATTTCGGGATTTCATAAATGGGGCGTTCGACTCGATATATCACCTCGGGAGCAGGGTCGATACTGGCAATTCCACGTAGTATATCTCCCAGTTACCATCACTGTCATCCTGCCACAGGATCGAGATGAAATTCTCATAAAATTCTAGCGCCGGGTTTATTGAGTTACCGGGGGTGAAGGTTATCCTGGTGGCGTTCTCCCAATGCACGCCGTCGTCGGTACTCATTGCCGCGAAAATTTCTGGGTTACCGTCTCGGAAATCCTCCCATGCTATCACCAGGGAGTCTCCCCTCGACTCCAGGCATGGATGAAATGCGGCTACCGGGCTGTTGGAGAGATTGATGATCTCAGACGGAAATGAGCCGTCCGGCAGTGAGCTTCTATAGTATACCTGCCAGTTGCTCTCAGCGAGATCTGACCATGTGAAGTGAAGCTTGGAAGCCGTTGCTCTAACCATCGGATAAAAAGACGGTTCCTTCCCCTCATCGAGTATGAAAATGCCTGTGGGATCCTCGAGTATCGCGTCGAGGGTTCCGAAGAGGATCCTGCTATGGTGATACAGATTGCATTCGAGGATTGAAGCGAGTCCGAATTCGTTCTCGGTGAGGCTTGGAGAAAAAAGCTGGAGCTTGTTCTCTGCCACCTGAGGTCGCCAGTTAACGAGGGAGAAGAAACTGTTTCCACCATCGGTGCTTCTCTTGATAACAACCCACCTGTCGCCTGTTATCCAGCAGGTTGTCAGGATTCCATCACTGGAATAAACGCAAGGGGAGGAAGGAATAATGTCTCTACTGCCATTCGCAAAATTGTCAAATATTATTGTTTCCGACCATGAGTCTCCGTTCGGGCTGATCGATGAAATGGGCTTCCATTTATATGTTGCCTTTCCCAGGGAGTCCGGGATTTCGAAAAGGGCACGGGCAACGACCGCCAGGCCATCATCCACGATGCGCAGAATCTCGCCATTCTGGAAAACGGTATTGCTATCGATATCTTCAAAGAGAGGGATCGGGTCGCTCCAGTATCCGTATATCATGTCTTTTCTCGAGTACATGATTCTCTTCTTCTCGGGTATTGATAGGGAATCCGATTCGGTCCAGATGAGATGAATGTATGAAGGTGATTTTGCAACAGAGGGGGAGAGTGACATGGAATTGGTGAAAGTGATTCGTGTCGCAGGCGCATTCTCATAAGCGTCGCCTATATAATCCAAATTCATATCCACCCGCCTGGGCGGAGTGTTGATCATTTCACTCATAACTGTCCCCATGGCGAAGTGCGTTTTGAACTTCAGCAATTCACCGACGGTCGGTGCGATATCTATGAGATCCCTTCTGTGAGTTATCACCGTGTCCTGCTTTATGTCCGGACCGACTGCGAGTAGGAAAGAGTGCTGGGATCCATGGTCCGTTCCTCCGTGATCACTAAAACCACCGTGCTGGTCGTCATGCCTTCCGTGATCGGTGGTTATGAATATCGTTGTCTTCCCCTGATAGTAAGGGTCACTCTCGATACTCTGCCATAAGTCCCATACCAGGGAATCGGCATAGCTGATCGCCGCTGTGTATCTCTCCCAGAGGCCCAGGTGTCCCATCACATCCACATCTTCCAGATTGAGAAGTGCGAGGGAGGGATGTAATTGATCCATCACGTCATGGAATGCTGCGATTGTTGTTGAATCGTTTCCCAAATCATACTGCATGGAGGCTGCATACTGCAAACCATATCCCGGGAACTGGCTGCAATTTATTGTGCTCAGGTTCCCTTTGCCGACTACCATCCACACATCGTCCTGGGGATTATTGTTGCTCTTCCTGTAATATTCGAATATTGTAGGGAAACGGGGCCTGAAAGGTTCACAGGGAATATTATCTGCGTTTGGAAGGTTGTTCCGGTTGCCTGTTAGAAGTGTCACGTGTCCACTCGTTGTATAGGTGATACAGGTGCTGTAGAAATTCGTGTATAGCGTTCCAAGTGGACGTAAATCATTCCACATTCTTGGAATGAATTGGTGAAGTGAGTCCTCGAATGCTTCATCGTTTCTTACGCCATCGATGACGACGAGAAAAACATGCTTGGTTTGATACTCATCGGAGTAAAGATAGGATGTACCGGTGATAGGGGGGTGTAGTGTAGAAACGAGAATAAGTCCTATTCTCAAGAACCAGTGTCTCACATCGAATTCCCCTGGGGGCAAGCAATGCGAACCTTTTAACGGATATTAATCCACAACTATCCGATGTTGCGATTATACCATTAACTGTCTTTTCTGTCAAGCGTTTTTCCGTGTCTAACAGGACCATGCTGCTATCGGCTCAGGATTCCTTGAGCTTGCGTATTCTTTCTTGGACGTCATTTCTCATCTTCTCCTCGCCTTCCCAGGTGGAGAGAAACTCGGAGTATTTTTTTATTGCTGCCTCCTTGTCTCCTTTCTTCTCATATATTAAGCCTATGAAAAAAAGTGACCTGGGCCTGTATTCATCGAACTCCAGCAACCTGGAGAAATCAGCGAGTGCACCGTCAAGTAATCCTCGCTCGGTTCTGATGCTACCTCTGTTGAAAATCGCATCAAGATGATCTGGATTAATCCTGAGTGCTCTCTCGTATTCTGCTAGTGCTTCCTCGGTGTCGCCGAGAAGCTGGTAGATGGTTCCAAGCTTATTGTGAAGTTCTGGAGAGGGAACGGTCTTTTTAATACCCTCGTTCAACCTATCGATCGCCTCTTTGTACCTCCCCCGTCTCTTGGCTATCTCTGCCAGTCCGAGATAGACCTTCGGATTCTCCACTTCCATGGAAAGGGCCTTTTTATAGTGTAGGTGAGCCTCTTTCAGATCTCCCATTCCGAGTTGAACATCTGCGAGGGCTATCATATCCTCTATGGAAGAGGGATTCAAAGCTATTGCCTTTTCATATCCTCTGCGGGCGAGGTCCAGCTGCCCCATCCTCTCATAGAGAGAGGCAAGATTGTGATGAGTACTGTAGATCGTGGAATCCATGGCTTCGGCCTGCTTCAGATAATAAAGCGCGCTGTCGAGGACATCCATTTGGTAGTATATCAGTCCTATCTGATTATACGGGCTTGGATTCTTTGGATCACGGCGTACAGTCCCCCTGAATTTATCGAGGGCCTCGTACAATCTGCCCTCGTTCATCAGAAACTGTCCTTCTGTCAAGAGTGCCTTGATCTCGACCATGTCCTTGGGATCGGGAAGCTCTTTCCCGACTGATCGAACCGGCGACCATATGTAGCCGAGGCTTCGGAGCTTGTCGGCTGTCTCTGTGTCCATGCCCCTGCCAGCGCTGATTGATCTTTCCTCATCCTTCTCCAGGTATGATCTGATCAGCCCGCTCATCTCCTCTTCTATCTCTGGAAGCTCGCCCGCGAGGTTCACCTCCTCGAGAGGGTCCCTGCTGAGATCGTACAGTTCCGGTCTTGGGGCGAGGATATACTTATACGTTCCCTTTCTCAGGCAGAAAATGGAGCTCCATCCGAAGCTCAGCTCAGGATAAAGTGTTTCGGCGATCGTTTCACGCTTGATGGGGGTCTTTTCACGGATAGAGGGTATCAGGCTCACACCGTCCAGGCCTTCCGGTGGTTCTATGTCAAGGTAGTCGAGGAGAGTCGGCATTATATCGATTATCCTGGCGGTTGATTCGACCTTCGATCCGGGGACCGTTACACCGGGGAGAACCATGATCAGAGGGATCCTGATTGAAGATTCGTACAGGAAAAGCCCATGTGTCGCTTCCCCGTGCTCACCAAGAGATTCACCGTGATCGCCCAGGACGATGACGGCAGTCCTCTCTTCTTTATCATCCGAGAGAAAATACGGAATCAATCTCCCGATTTCGTGATCGATGCATGCGATTTCTCCCGCATAAGGATCCTCCGCGTATTCCTTGTCGAATGGTGAGGGTGGTCGGTAAGGGTAATGCGGGTCATAGTAATGCAGCCATAGGAAGAAAGGAGTATCTTTTTCCTTTCTTAGCCACTGTATGGCACGATCGGTAACTGATTTTGCACTCCTCTCGGCGGACAGATTCATCCTGATGAAAGTTTCCTCTCCTTTGCTGATCGCTCCGATATCGTCGTCGTAGTGGTCGAAATCCCTGGCCAGTCCGAAGCGTGAATCGAGGACGAAGGAACCAATGACGGCAGCTGTTTCATAACCTCGTTCAGAGAGAAGCCCGGCGAGGGTTGCGACATTCTCTGAAAGCACAAAGGTGCCATTATTCCTAACACCGTGGGAGGATGGGTAGAGTCCCGTAAAGAGTGATGTGTGGGCTGGAAGTGTCAGGGGTGTAACAGTCGTCGCGTCCCAAAACAATGCTCCGGCTGCTGCGATACGCCCTAGGTTTGGGGTCCTTGGGCCTTTCTCCTGATACAGTCTTATATAGTCCCAGCGTGTGGTATCGAGGGTGATGATAACCACATCGACTTCCGTTTTCCTCTCTATCAGTAAGATCAAGGAGATCAGGATGAAAAGAAGAGAGGTGACGAGAATCACAGTTAGTAAACTGACTTGTCTCGATTTCCCTTTTCTTAGTCTGGCTGTTTTGGTTCTTGCCATCACGGGCTTCCGCAAACAGTATCGTACAGTTTATAGCTTTCATGTGGATTATACATCCGCCTTCAGGTAGTGTCAAGCGAGCCCAAAAAGGGTGGAAAGGTGACAGCCACCTCTTAAAGCAGAATCTTGACCGTTCGTGATGCTACAATTATATTACATATTGTTCTCGCTCCTCCCTTTTCCTTTATGAGGCACAATGAAGAAGGGAGGACGGGATGCTGAGCAGAGTTTACAGCTGTGCGATTCTTGGTATCGATGGGTACCTGGTATCTGTTGAAACCGATATAAGACCAGGTCTTCCATCCTTTTCCATCGTAGGGCTTCCCGAGTCAGCCGTGAAGGAAAGCAAGGAGAGAGTCTCCTCTGCGATCGTAAACAGCGGCTATAATATTCCCCTCAAGAGAATTACTATCAATCTCGCCCCGGCCGACATCCGCAAATCCGGTACCGGGTTTGACCTCGCCATCGCCGTAGGTATACTATCTGCCACAGGGGTTGTGAATCCTGGCCGGCTCAACAGTTACATTCTGCTCGGCGAACTCGCCCTTGATGGATCCTTGCGAAAAATAAGAGGGGTTCTGTCCATGTCGATCGAAGCCAGAAACTCAGCTATGAAAGGCATAGTGGTTCCAACAGGAAATTGTGCTGAGGCGGCTATCGTAGAGGGGATCGAGGTGGTGGATGCAGGACATCTGGGCGATGTCGTTTCCTTCCTGAATTCCGGAACAGGCGGGTGCTTAATCAATCGGGAAGAAAAGGAATCTGTGAGGAGGGAACCAGCCTACGATGTGGACATGGCTGATATAAAGGGGCAGGAAACTGTGAAGAGGGCTATCGAGATCGCATGTGCAGGTGGTCACAACCTGCTCATGATAGGACCACCTGGCTCCGGAAAGACAATGCTCTCAAGCCGCATACCGACCATACTTCCTGCCATGACTCTTGCGGAGCAGATCGAGACAACGCGAATCCACAGTGTTGTGGGAAAGTTGCCGGATGGAATAGCACTTCTTACTGAAAGACCTTTTCGATCCCCTCATCATACTATTAGCGATATCGGTCTCGTAGGAGGTGGTAGTATACCGAGACCGGGTGAGATCAGCCTGGCTCACAATGGGGTACTCTTCCTCGATGAGCTCCCGGAGTTCAGGAGAAGTGCCCTTGAAGTTATGAGGCAGCC
The DNA here is from genome assembly GCA_046760905.1 of Candidatus Glassiibacteriota bacterium. Lineage (GTDB taxonomy): Bacteria > Gemmatimonadota > CAZMKB01 > CAZMKB01 > CAZMKB01 > JBHIFB01. The sequence goes on from JBHIFB010000025.1 coordinate 17,614, forward strand.
CCTCGAAGAAGGATATGTGAACATTGCACGAGCAAGCCTATCGACAACCTATCCTGCTAGATTCATGCTTGTTGCCGCTATGAATCCATGTCCATGCGGTTACTTCACGGAGCCTTCCCGAACCTGCTCGTGCTCTTCCACCGATATACAGAGATACTTATCAAGAATCTCCGGACCTCTCCTGGACAGGATTGATATTCATATCGACGTGCCTTCCGTGAGGGTAGGGGATTTACTCGCAACAGGACAAGGGGAGCAATCCGATGTTATCGGAAGGAGGGTACAGAAGGCGAGAGAGATACAGGCTCAAAGGCTGGAGAATTCATGCGGAAAGTTCTGCAACGCACACATGAGTGCGAAGGAGGCGCGCTCCTGCAGCAATCTTCATCCTGAATCATTGACATTCCTGAGAAGAGCGATGGACAAGCTTGGTCTATCCGCTCGTGCGTTTCATCGCATCATCAAGGTGGCCAGAACGATTGCCGACCTGGAGCATGATGAAATGGTAAAAAGCCGCCATATAGCTGAGGCGGTTCAGTACAGAACCCTTGACAGGGCACTGTGGCGTTATACATCTTAAAGTAAGGTGATTCACCATGACCTATCAAAGATTGAAAGATAGAATTACCGGTTGCAAGAAAGCTTTGATTGCTTATTCCGGCGGTGTTGACAGCACCTTGCTTCTGAGGTGCTCTGTCGATGTCCTGGGCAGAGAGAATGTCGTGGCTGCCACGGCGTTATCAGAGACTTATCCGGCCCGTCAGCTCGAGGAAGCTTCGAAGATAGCAACTCTGCTGGGGGTTAGACATGTAACCTTCGAGACCGAGGAGCTCAAGATTCACGGCTTCAGGCAGAATCCCCCCGACAGGTGTTACCACTGTAAGAAGGAACTCTACCAGAAGCTGATCGAACTGGCACGAAATGAAAATTGTGACGTTGTCTTCGATGGATCAAACCTTGACGATACGGCAGATTACCGTCCAGGTCTCAAGGCTCTGGAAGAGCTCGGGATAAGGAGTCCCCTCGTTGAAGCTGGCTTCACCAAGTCCATGGTCAGAGATGTATCGAAGGACCTGGGTCTCTCAACATGGAACAAGCCGGCATTCGCCTGCCTCTCATCGAGGTTTCCCTATGGATCGGAGATCACTGAAGAAGCCCTTTCGATGGTCGACAGGGCAGAGGAATGTTTGCGCAGGTTAGGATTCAGGCAGATGCGGGTCAGGCATTACGGTGATCTCGCCAGGATCGAAATTGGGAAAGACGAACTCGACAAGATGCTCTCAAGCGATGTCCGGGAGGAGGTAACACGCGCTCTCAAGAACATAGGGTACCGCTACGTCTGCCTTGACCTTGAAGGCTACAGAACGGGAAGCATGAACGAGGTACTCCCGGATCACGGGCGTGTCAGAGGCACCGACGGGACAAGTTCAGGGTTATAGGGATCAGTCTGATATGCCCAATCGAAAATCATGTAATCACTGATCAAGTTTGTTATTCTCACCTGGGCGAAATTCCCGTCTTCTGTTTGGAGAACATAAGTGTATCCTGTATATGCAGGGAATGCCCCGTTCTGTTCATAATTGCTTCCTGGATCTGAAGGATCGGGAGCGTACGTCATATCAGCAAATGATGCGGTTGGTCCCCACATCATGATGAGAGTCGTGCGTGTTTCAGTACGGTTTCCTCCCTTTATGTACGGTGTACTCTCTGGTTCCCCTATGTAAAAGTAGAAATCCGCACTCTGGCTGTCGGCAGATATGCCTCCCTGTCCCGACAGAGCTCCTTCGAAGCTGAAGCCGGCAGTCGCTGGGGATGTGTTCGCATCAGACAGCTGTACATCGTAACCCGCGGGTCTCGGCGTGTCAAAGGTAGCGATCGAGAGTGCGCTTTCGTTTCCGCTCAAATCGAATGCACTCACCGCGTAATAGACAGTCTCACCGTTTCGGACATCAAAGTCGACGAAGTTTGTATCCGCCGTAGTCGCAGTGAGATTGAAATCACTCCCGTTGAAACTCCAGTAAACGTTATAGGCCTCGAGATCGGCTTCGGTGTTCGATCTCCAGATGAGTGTCACGTTCTCATCGCCAGTGATGGTCGTGAGACCTCTTGGAGCGCTTGGCGGGATGGAGTCAACTGGCGTAACGGGTCCCCCATCGTCTCCACAGCCTGTTGCCAGAACGAATACGCTGGCAAGCGTTACCAGGTATCCTCTTTTTTCGAGTATCATGAAACTCCTCCTTGCAGTATGGAAATATGCCAATTCTCTGATTCATCAGAAAGCTCTTCTCCGTTTCTGAGCCTAGCATGTACCATGCCACAGATTCGTGCAAGGGCATCGACACTCCGAGGTTTGAAAATTTCCAGTGAAGATACTCGTGTGGATCCGTTAAGTCAAGTTGCAGCATGGGATAAGCGGTGATGACCCTTCCAAGTGCCACCGTAGTCTCAGGCTTGTGCCGTATGATTAAATGCACTGGCTTACTTAACTCGTCCTTCATGTGTCCTATTTCAAGGACAGACCTGTCTCATTCCCTTTAATTGATGTATCGCAATTTGACTACTGCCGGTCATAGGGGAGAGCCTGGGTACCTCGGTCTTGCTTAATATAATGAGGTCATATATATTCTCATCCTGACCAGGCACGTTTGAAAAACCGGAGGATAGATTGCCTGCAAAGAATCAGAAAAAGCAGAGTGTGAAGAGTCTTGGATCGATTCTGACTATTGTCGGAGTGGTTCTTCTCATCCTCATCATAGCGATTTACGGTGAGAGTTTGATAGACTGGTTCTCCTCCCATGTGGGAGAACAGGAAGCAATAACGTTGACGATTGAGGAAGAAGCATTCGTCGACCAGCTACTGGAAGAGTGGAGCCAGGATTTCCGGCTAACCAGTGTCAGACAGACTGCACTGAATGAGGGATTAAAATACAACCACGATTTCCGCTACAGGATCGCAAGCTACCTGGCCGTGACGCCCTCGATCCACAGGCAGCTTCTTACCTGGAGAACTCCTACCTTCGTACTCACGAACGAAGAGAAGAGGGTGGCGAAGTATATTCTTATCAGAAACACGGGGGATTCGAGCTTGCCTTCCATGACAGAGATGAAAAAGGCTCTCGGTCTTGACGAGGATGTGATCGAGGAAGCTTTCTTCATACTTTATCAGCTTGGTTTTCTTGACAAGGAGCAGCGATTCAGGTTTCTCCCGGCCACTTACAGCCTCAATCCGAAGCACGAAGAGTATATCCCCCAGTGGTGTCTGCACTACTTCGAGATAGTCAGAGAGGACGGTAGGAAGTTCAACGTTCAGTGTATCCTCGATGCACTCAAGATGGTATATGAAGATTTTATCGGTGAAGAAATCACTATCAATACCTATTGTCCTGATTGTCTTCAGAGTATCCAGATCGTTGCAAGGATGGGTGAACTTGCGGAGGTCAGGCCGCCGTCAACAATAGTCCTCAAAGGTGGTACGTGCCCGACAAACCTCGCTTTCGTAGGATCAAGTCACATGGAGCGATGGATGAAGGATAAGACAGGGATCGAGGATCGTAGAGCCCATACGCTCGAGGAGCTTCTCGAACTCATTAAGGAAGAACGATAGACGAATTCAGCGGGGGAAAGATGAGGGGAGATTTCCAAAATGAACCGCTTTTAGATTTCACCGTGCCGGAGAACAGGGAGAGGATGAAATCCGCACTCAGTCAGGTCAGAGCTGAGTTCGGTAAAGAGTATACAATCATCATCGGGGACGATGAAATCACAACGTCTGATAAGATTCATTCTGTAAATCCTTCGAAGAAGGGTGAAGTTGTTGGGGTGTGCCAGAGAGGAACTGTGAGGGAAGCGGAGAAGGCGATTGATGTTGCGGGCCAGGCTTTCGAATCGTGGAGGTGGAAAAGCGCCGAGGACAGGGCCCGGATACTCTTTCGTGCATCGGAGATAATGAAGGAGAGAAGGTTTGAACTAGATGCTCTGATGGTATATGAGGTGGGCAAAAACTGGGTAGAAGCGGATGCCGACTTTGCAGAAGCCATCGATTTTCTCGAATTTTATGGGAGGGAAGCCCTCAGGTACTCGAAACCGCGGCCGCTGGTAAGAATACCTACCGAAGAGAATGAGCTCAAATACATCCCGCTCGGGATCGGCGTTGTGATACCTCCGTGGAATTTCCCTCTCGCAATACTCGTCGGAATGACCTCCGCATCGGTCGTCTCCGGCAACGCAGTTGTCCTAAAGCCATCGAGCGATTCACCGGTTATGGGTGCTGTATTCACAGAGATATTCCGTGAGGCCGGTCTTCCCGCCGGTGTGTTAAATCTCGTCACAGGCGGGGGGGGACAGATAGGGGATTATCTAATAGAGCATCCCATGACCAGATTTATCGCCTTCACGGGGTCGATGGAGGTAGGTCTCAGAATAAATGAGCTTGCAGCAAAAGCAAGACCAGGACAGATATGGATCAAACGTGTGATCGCTGAGATGGGTGGGAAGGACTCGATCATCGTCGACAATGAAGCTGAGATCGAAAAGGCAGTTGAAGGAGTAGTTACATCGGCCTTTGGATTCCAGGGACAGAAATGTTCTGCCTGTTCGAGGGCCATTGTCCATCAAGACGTGTATGATGAGGTTGTTGAGAAAATAGTCGACAGGACAAATAGAATCACAGTGGGACCGACAGAGATACCCGAGAACTATATGGGACCCGTCATAAATGGAGTTGCCGAGGAAACGATACTCGGATACATCGAACGAGGAAGAAAGGAAGGGAATCTTCTGGTTGGTGGTGATAAGGTGTCGGATGAGGGATATTTCATCAATCCGACCGTGATCGCAGATGTCTCACCCGATGCTGTGATAGCCCAGGAAGAGATATTCGGACCAGTGCTTGCGGTTATAAAAGCCAGAGACTTCGAGGATGCTCTGACGATAGCGAACAACACTGTATATGGACTGACGGGCTCGGTTTATACTACCAACAAGGAGAAAATTGATAAAGCGAGGGACTGGTTCCACTGTGGCAATTTATACTTCAACAGGAAATGCACCGGTGCACTTGTGGGTGTCCATCCTTTCGGCGGTTTCAACATGTCTGGAACTGATTCCAAGGCAGGTGGGCCTGATTATCTGATGCTCTTCACTCAGGCCAAGTGCATCTCTTCGGTCAGCTGAAGAGTGAGATCTCATCGGGACAAATGAACTCTCCCGATGTTAGCATCTATGTCGAGCGGCTAACCATTACACATCGACATCCTCCTTTCCCATAAATCAACAAAAACTTCGCATCGCATATAAGTCATTAGCCAAATGATGATAGATTGTGTATGTTATGACGTGACGAAGGTTGATGGCGGTTGGATGGGGAGTTGATATTACACCACTGCACATGAAAGCAATAAAGAAGTTGACTTGTGACACATATGTATTTAAATTATAAATAAGGTGTGATGACATGAAAGGCATGCTAATCATACTATTCCTTCTGCTTCTATCATATCCTTATGATCCAATTCAGCTCGCCTATCACGAGACGGGCAAAACAGTGATCAACTTCGAACCTCTGTCGACACATGATTTCGAATCCAAAATCCTTGGATACATTCCAAAAACCTCATGCTCTGAAATTGAGTTGTTCGATGAGAACACCGACGGAGTGACGGTATACATTAGGTATGATGTGGACGGTTGGATGAACACATCAGTCGTTTCACCGACTGATGAGGACTGTCTCCACAGAATGAAAGCCGGGGAGAATGTGTCGAATCCGTGGAGGATGATGGCACATAAAATCATACTTTGCACTTGACAAATGTGACGACATATAGTATGTTTTTTAATTAGAAATACCACTAGTTGTACGTGGTTGCCTTTGGGTTCGTTCGTGTGTCAGTTCACTCAACCCCGGCCCTTGAAAGGAGGGAGGCATGGCAGTAAGAAGGACAAAGAAGAAAGCCGCGCCGAAGAGGAAAACCGCAAAGAAGGCAGCAAAGCCGAAAGCCAAACGTTGCGCTGCAAAGACAAAGGATAAAAAGCAGTGCAAGAGGCCTGCTGTCGGGAAGTCCAAATTCTGCTCCGTGCACAAGAAGAGGTAAACTCTAAGACAAAGCAGCAACTGTTTGTCTGGGGGGCGCTCATTGATGGGCGCCCCTTTATACTCCCTCTTGACACTCTCATCACTCGGCGATATCTTTCGAGGCGATTCCGTGTTTTATTGGTCGAGTCATTACATACCATATGGCGACAGTTACCATTCCAATTAACTGATAAGTATGCAATCATCTCAAAAAACCGTGTGCAAGGTGGACATAGGACATGTTAATCGAATTTCATTACCAGTGGAAGCGTCTAACAGTTTTGATGATTTCGTGAGAGGATAAGCCATGGCAAAGGCGATTCCAAGGATATTCTACAACAAGGTCAGTCTATTCGGTTTGACCATCGTAGCCTTGGGTCTTTTCATCTTTCTTTTCCTCTTCGCAGTGAAGAGCATGAGTACTGAGGGAGTGCCTTATGCTGGCCTTGTGATCTTCATCCTGGTACCATCTATTATGGTATTCGGCATTTTGCTCGTTATACTCGGAGTGCTGATACAATGGACTAGGAAGAAGAAACAGGAGGCTGAGCTGGAAGATATGCTCATCATAAATCTGGCTAATCCTATCCACCGGAAAAACGCGTTCCTTTTCCTTTCAGGTATCATAGTTTTCTTCTTCCTCTCGGCATTCGGAAGTTATCAGGCTTATCATTACACCGATTCTATCGCCTTCTGCGGGCAGTTGTGTCACTCGGTGATGAAGCCTGAGTTCGTCGCTTATCAGAACTCTCCGCACGCGCGTGTAAAGTGCGTCGAGTGTCATGTCGGTGCGGGCGCGAACTGGTATGTGAAGTCGAAGATGTCAGGACTATATCAGGTCTATGCGATGCTTACGGAAAAGTATCCGACCCCTATACCGACACCGATCGAGAACCTGAGACCTGCACGAGAAACATGTGAGGAGTGTCATTGGCCGGAGCAGTTCTATGGCGCCCAGCAACGCTATATATCGCATTATCTACCTGATGAAACGAACACCGAGTGGAACGTGAACATGCTAATACGAACCGGCGGGGGTAGCCCGAAGTTCGGTCATTCATCCGGGATACACTGGCACATGAACACTCTCTTCGAGATTCAATACATCGCCACAGATGAGAAGAGACAAGATATCCCCTGGGTCAGATCAAAGGATGTGATGACAGAAGAAGTCACCGTTTTCAGGGCTTCAGATTCGCCTCCGGATGAGGAACTTATGCAGTATGAGATACGCACAATGGACTGCATGGACTGCCACAACCGCCCTACTCATATCTATCTCTCACCCAGTGAAGTTGTGAATCTCGCGATGGCAGTCGGCGAGGTGGACAGGACCCTTCCATACATCAAGAAGGTAGCTGTCGAAGCACTCTCTGATGATTACGCCTCGACGGATAAGGCTATGGAGGGGATTGCAACCACAATAAGCGTTTTCTACAGGACCAGGTATCCTCAAGTGTTCAGTGAAAGAAACAGCAGTATCCGCGCATCGATCAACCGTCTTCAGGATGCATACAGGAGAAACTTTTTTCCGGAGATGAAAGCGAAGTGGGATTATTACCCCGACAACCTCGGGCACTTGAACTTTCCAGGCTGTTCGAGATGCCATGATGACAATCACTCAAGCCCTGATGGAAGAGTCATCTCGAGGGAGTGTAACAGTTGTCACTTCATCCTGGCCCAGGGATCAGGGGATGACAATGAGGCACTCAATGCCGAAGGCATGGATTTCATACATCCAGAAGATATAGGCGAAGCATGGCGCGAAATGATGTGTTCAGATTGCCACGAGGGGGGCCTTCCATGAGATGAGCCCCCTTTCCCCTTTTCTCCTTAAATACGGAGATTCTTTCTTGAGAATGCCTATCGATCCTGATCAAATCCCTCACAGAAAGAGCCGGCATGGCTTCGTAGTCAACGTGAGGGTCGAACCGCGTTCATCTAAGGCATGCGTCGTTGGAGTGATTGGCGAGGCCCTCAAAGTGAAGCTCACCGCCTCTCCCGTGGGGGGAGCTGCAAACAAGCAGCTCATCGATGTTCTATCCGATTTCTTCCGTGTTCGAAAAGGTGATGTTAGAATCCTCAGAGGCCATGCCAGTAAGAAGAAAGTTGTGGAAGTAGTGGGTGTTTTGCCACATGTGTGAGGCTCAGACTTCAAGAGCATGCCTCTGGAATCCTCATAGAGCATGTCTTCATTAACCCGATTCAGCTCTATCTGACTGTCCGGATTGACCCGGCTCAGGGTATAAGTTCTTGTGGTTTGAACGCTCACGATTGACCTGTCGCTACAACCGGTGTCAAATCCTGCAAAAACTCGAATCAAGGGCTTTCACATAAAGACAAATTTTTTAAGGAAGCTTAAGAGGAATATTCTACTTGATAATTATGTGGAAAATGCCTATTTTAATATAAAAGACTCTTTTATCTTAAAATATAATCTATAAGCGCTATGCTATTATCCCGTGCCTGCGAATATGCATTGCTTGCAGTGTGGTACCTGGCTAGAGAGCCTCAGATGCCATACATTCCGATCAAAGAGATCGCTAAAAAAAATAGAATCTCATCGTATTTTCTGGGAAAGGTTCTTCAGAAACTCACGCAAAAGGGAATTTTGATCTCATACAAAGGGTCGAAAGGAGGCGTCGCGCTGGCAAGGCCCGCCGAGGAGATTAAAATCGCAGAGGTTGTGGAGGTCATTGATGGACTGGAATTCAGACAAAAATGCATCACCGGCCTGCCAAGATGCAATGACAAAAAGCCTTGTCCTCTACACCAGGATTGGACAAGAATACGCGAAGAGATATACCAGATGCTGGCGAGCAAAAGTATTGCCCAATTGGTAAAAGAAGGGACGAAGCGGTGATCGATAATATCTGGAGGCCAATGGATTCCGTTGGTGTTCGCCTATTGAGGAACCAAGAGTGAAGAGCTCTGATGAAAGGAGAGCAAACGTGTTACCAACAGAAAGTCTTATGGAAGAACATCGGGTTATTGAGAGGATGCTTAAGGTCATCGAAGCGATTTCCGATAGACTTGAGAAAGGCGATAATGTCTCACCTGATATCCTGGAAAATGTCCTCGATTTCATTCGTACATTCGCTGATAAGTGCCACCACGGCAAGGAGGAGGATCTTCTATATCCTCGCGCCGAATCCCGAGGTATCCCCAGAGAAGGCGGCCCCATAGGGATGATGCTCATTGAACACGATGAGGGTCGCTCCTTCGTAAAAGAAATGGCGAAGGCATTGGAGAAGCACAGCGGGGGAGATAGAAGTGTGCAAACTGTTTTCGCCAACAACGGCAAGGCATATTCTGGCCTGCTGTCTCAACACATCTACAAAGAGGACAACATCCTCTATCCTATGATCAATAATGTCCTCTCTGAGGAAGATCAGGAAGAGATGTCGGAAAGGTTTGAGAGAGTCGAACGGGAACGAATTGGAGAGGGAAGACATCACCATTATATCCATCTTATAGAAGGGTTGGAGAGAGAGTTTGTTGAGCCGCAAGGTTTTGATTCCTAAGGAACACGGCACTTGGGCCATGCTACTGATACCGTATTCTATCGGTGTGGCGGTGAGTGGCGGATTTTCTACCAAGACTATCTACGGCTTGGTTGGTGTATTGATGCTTTTTCTCAGCCGACCGTCCTTGATGATATTGCTGAAAGAAAGACAATTTCATGGTCGCTACCCCGTTGGTGCACGGAAATTATGGTTCAATTTTGGCATACCTGCGGTCTCAGGGATGGGAGTGTTCTTCTGGCTCTTTATAAAATATAGTTTATGGCAGCTACTGCTCATCGGGTGGGTCGGCATAGTATTGTTCCTTCTGTATACCTGGTGTACTTTGCATAGGATGGAACGCGCGTTTTTTGGACAAATAGTAGGTATTCTCATGCTTACCTTCACTACAACCTTAGCAGTGTATATTTCTCGAGGGCGATTGACCCGCGAAGCATTTATACTATGGCTGCTCAATGCTCTCTATTTTACACTCAGTGTATTCTACATCAAGATGAGAGTGAGAACCTCTACCTGCCGTGATGGTCTGGCAACCAATCGAGTTAAGTTTGCCCTGGCAAAAAATTGCCTGGCCTATCTGACAATCTTAATGTTGATCATTGTCATTTTGATTCTTACACAGTGGGTGCCTGTCTTAGTAGTCCTGGCGTTTGTGCCTGTTACAGCTCATACACTGTGGGGCACCATCACCTTGCAACCAAAGTTGGAAATTATGAGAGAGGGCTTGATCCAAACAGGATTAGCCCTGATTTTTGCAGTTTTAGTGATCATTTCTTACAGAATTTAGCAAAAAGTCTGCAGCTTGAGGCAAATGGCCAAAGGCTCACGTAATGGGGGCAACCGGAGTCAAGAAGAATCGGACAGCTTCTTGAGAAGGTAGTCTGGGAAGCCGCCAAGCCTGAAGAGAAGAAAGAGTTTCAGGATTTGTGGATGGAGAAAGTCAGGAACATACTGATTGAAAAAGAGAGGGTAGATGAATGACTCAAAGTAGAAGAAGGGAGACATTAGAGATGAGAAAGGTAGAGACCCTGGATGTAAAAGGGATGGCACATGAAGAAAGGGAAAAACTAATTTTCCGCGGTATCGAAGATCTCAAAGAAGGAGAGTCACTGAGACTTGTCCTGGAGTTTAACCCTCTGCCCCTTACTCATCTGCTGGAGGCAAGAGGAGAATTCGAACTCCACTATGAAAAGCAGGGGCCAACGGAATGGATCCTGAATATACAGAGGACGGTGGTCATGGAAGATAGGAAGGAGCAATTGAGACAGTTTCTTAAAGAGCTTAAACAGGGTCAGATGAGTGAAGATTCAGAGGTGAAAGCCAAGGAAATATTCCGGTCGGTGGATGCCAAGACTCTGGGAGTTGTTGAACAGGAACTTATCCGGGAAGGAGTCTCACACGAAGAGATCCGGAAGAGTCTGTGTGACATCCACCTGGACGTACTGAAGGAAACGCTGGTATCCAAGAGGATAGATGTCTCCGCTCCGCATCCTGTACACACTCTGATGGAAGAACACCGGATTATTCTGGACAGTTTGAATCAGCTGGACTCGGTGATAGACCGGCTGAAACGTATGGATAGCTTCGACCGGCTGGGTGAGGATGAAGAGAAACTGAAGGAACTCGCCCATCACCTTATAGAGGCAGAGAGCCATCACTCCAGGGAAGAGGAGGTGTTGTTCCCCAAACTGGAGAAGCATGGCATCATAGAACCGGCAGAGATCATGAAGATGGATCATGTGGAGTTTAAAAAGAGGAAGCAGGAGTTGTATCAGACTGTATATAATCCAGAAAGGATGGGATTTAAGGACTACAAAAAGAAGGTAATCGAGCTTGGCAGTTACCTGAGCAGCGAGCTAGAAAGTCATATCTTCAAAGAAGACAACATCCTCTACCAAATAGCCCTTCAGGTGTTGACCGAAGAGGATTGGGATGAAGTTAAGGCTGAATGCGACCGGATTGGTTACTGCTGTTTCACTCCAAAGGACCTGGAATAAATTGTAAAAACGGATTTTTCCACTTCTGCCACGGCCGCAGGCGCCATGGGCAGAGAGGTAAAGGTCTTCTTTACCTACTGGCCCCTGGAATATCTGATTAAAGGAAAGAATGAAGTGAACTGATCGATGAAGTTGACAAAAATGCCGGATTAATCAACTTTCTTTCTGAGTCCGGGTGATGCCTTTGATCGAAGGTCGTGTTAAGGAAGGCTGACTAAGTGCTGCGTTTCACAAATACGGTGACGTATCTTGGAAGTGAAACGCAG
>JBHIFB010000026.1:0-29251 GCA_046760905.1 Candidatus Glassiibacteriota bacterium
TTGTTTGGCGCTATGGAACCAATAGATAAAGCAAACTTACTTGGGGCATTCCTCGCCCATTCAATTTACACTATAGTCATTCTCATTTTTATTGCGCGCCTAATTGGTAAGCCTCATCTCGGTCATTATCTTGGACTCTTTCTGATGATCACGGTAATACCTCTGGTCTATCTCATGATTATTGCACCTTCGCTAGAACGTGCACCGCTCTATTATATCCAGATCAGTCTAATGTTGGTATATCTTGTCGTTGAACTATTACTCGACTACATTCTGAAAGTTGAATTCAGAAATGTTCGTTGGATAGCGATCCTGTATGTTATGCTTTTCTTCGCAGGATCGGGGGGAATGATAGGAATTGCGTCTCAAGCTGGTAGTATCTGGTCAGTTTCAGCTGTTATTCTGTTCATCGTCATGGTCATTCTTGCATTTGTACAACGTGCAGTAGTGGGAATGTAGAAATTGTGGCAATGATTGTCTCAATTTCGAGAAATGAATCTAATTTATTAGTATCTAGAGAAGTAGACCAGCTAAATACTGTCTGATAAGAAAAGTCAAGAGGAAAATGAAAATCTTGAATTCCACAGAAAAAGAGAAAACTCTCCAGCGTTGCCTGGAACAGTATGAGAAAGTGAAGTCACAGATCGAGCCCCTCGGCTTTGTGATGCAGGGTAGCGTCATCAAGCGCACGAAGCAGTGCGGCCATCCGAACTGTCGGTGTCACCTTGGTCCACAATATGAGCATGGGCCCTACTACCAGTGGACCCGGAAGGTGAAGGCTAAGACCGTAACCAAGGTCCTGACGCCACGAGAGGCTCGTCTCTACAAGGAATGCATTCGAAATGAGCGGCGACTGAGAAAACTTCTTGAGAAAATGTATCGGATCTCATCCCGAGCAGTGCAATGTCTATCTGATGAAGTACGAAAACTCTGAAGACCTCTATTCACGTTGATGAAACTGAAAAACTATTCTACTGGTCACAAACGGTGCTACCGGTTCGAAAATCTCTTGGGCAATGATGATGCAATGAACTGTTTTGCACCATGGATTTCTCAGATAAACCATCTTGACTGGTGAAAAACGATATGCTCGATTATATTAAATGGTACGCTAACTACTTGAAAATATTGAGGTAATCTGAATTGAAAAATGCCGGAGAGACACTATTGGAAGTGCGGAATGTAAGTAATATATTTGATTTATTAGTATTATTCGATAGATACTATGTTCATAGCGAGCCTCTGAGTGATGAGGTATACTCATCTAAGAACCTTTTACCTATTAAAAAAAGGAGACTCGCCATGAGGAGAGTTTACAACGTTCCAGAGATTTTAGCAAGTGGGAAAGAGGTGTATATAAGGATCGATGTGCACAAGGAGAGTTTTCACATGACAGCAATTGCGGGTGGAGAGAAATTTTAAGACACCCTGATCTTCTTACAGGTTACCTCTGCCTCTCTCGCTTTCGCTCTGAGTCCCATTTTACTGTAAAGTGATTTCAATCTCTCCAGATCTCTCGCAGCGTGTGATATGTCACCATCCCTGAGCATCAACTGGACTCTGGCCTCCAACACTCTCGCCAGAGCGTAGCTACCATTCAGCTGCTTCGCTCTCGCGATACATTCTTCCATGAGCCGGAAAGCCCCCTCCCTGTCACCACTCGCGTGAAAAATCAAAAAAAGGAGGCTTTTCGCTTCTAACTGGGAAAACGGGTCCCCCAGATTGACCGCCTTATCAAGGGCTTCATTACCCATCGAGAGGGCACTCTCGTATTCACTCACCTGTATCATCATCTCGACACGTCCGAGGAGGTTCATCACAGTGAGTTCCTCCCAGCAGAGGGCATCCGCAAGCTCCTGGCTCAAGTGGAAGTAACTTCCTGCAGGATCGAGCTGTCCCGCTTCAAGATGAACTGCTGCGATGTTATGGAGGCAGCGTGCGAGACCCTTATCGTGTCCAAGTGATTTATATATGACCTGAGCCGATTTGAACGATGAAAGCGCCCTTCCGTAGCTTCCATTAGCACCGTATAGTGCACCCATGTCATTCAGCATGTGTGCGGTCCACCATTTTTCCCCGATCCTCTCGGAGAGCTGAAGGGCCTTTCTCCAGCATCCACGAGCCTCCCCGTGTCTTCCTTCATCGAAATGAAGGGCTCCCATACCACCTAGGACCCTCATAACATTCAGGTGATCCTTGCGATCCTGGGCCTCGCTGAAAGCGGATTTGTAAAGACGCCTGGCTTCTTTCACCACGCCTTTTTTCGCCAGAATGTGACCGAGGCTTATTACCGAATCCAGATAGATTCCTCTGTAACCTTCCTGTCCGGATCGATCAATTGCAAGCCTGTACCATTCTTGTGCATCATTCCAATTCCCTATCGTTTCAAAATACTTCCCCATCGCGAGAAAGAACCATGGTATACCTTCGAATCTGCCTTTTGGAAGCTCATCCCTAGCCCAGGCGAGAAGGGAGGAGGGACTCATGTGCGGGGAAAGTTGCTTTTTTTCCATACTGGCCATCAGATCCACAACGACACGATCTCGCCGACGCCCGGTTGCCCTGATCGACTCATCGAACAGATATCCTGAAATCCGGACCCTATTTTTATCCAGATTACCCTTACTCCCCTTTGCCATTTGTCTCAAGCCCCAAATGTTTCTGTACAATCAGAAGATCACTACTCTCTCGACAGGGCGTACCTCGAAAACTTCTTGATGCTCACCTTCATGTTGCTTCCCTCTGGATCAAACTTCCCGGGAAGCTTTCTCCACCCATTTCTGGTCTCCATGTATACAGAGATGCTGTCATCATCTGTTCCAACATCCCGGCTCTCCACATGGATTGAAAGTGTGCCCTTCTTGAACTTCACTCTATCCTTTGAGCTCAGCTCAACGACGTAGAAGTTCGGATCTTCAATAGTGACTGTTATGGTCACTTCCTGCGTTACCGCGCCGGGCCTGACCACAAAGGTGGCAAAACCCACCTCTCCGCTTCCACCCTCCCGGGGTGTCACCGTGAAGCTCACCTGGATCGGATCGTCCCCTGCTAGAACGGGAGCGGGTGATGTTCTCGGCAGAAATGTTATATGATCAAGAAGATCATTATCCTGCGGTGCCAGGGGAAGGTTGCCGTCTTTGGCGCAACCGGCGAGGATTCCAAGGAGGACCATGAGCGTGATCGCGAAAGCGCGGGTTATTCTTTTCTTGCCTTTCATCGCAAGCCTCCTTACCTAAACTTCCACCTTCGGTACCGAAGATGAAAAAAAAGGCTGCCAAAGGAAACGATATTCCATTGGCAGCCCGACTGACTTAGTCCCGGTAAGAGGACCTTAGTCTCGCAGCTTTGCGTCCTCAGGTTTCCCTGAGTTTGCCATGAGCAATGGACCAACAGCGTATATCTTTTAAGCAAGCAGTATGCCAGTATGGGGAAGGCTCGATGCATTGGCGTAATTCCGTGGTATCACAAGTGTTAACAAATCAGGCTCACAGTGAGAGTGTGTATTTTAAAGTGACGACTCAGCCTGTTACAATGAATTAATGTGTGAGCCACCCTGATTCGACAGGTTATGAAGGATAAAAATGGGCGTAATTTCGGGAAAGAACTTCAACCAGCCGCTGTGAAAATGTATATTACCATGCTATGACAAGATTGCGGAGGAAGTTAAATCCAGTGGGAGTGGACTGATTAAAATGAAGCAGGAATTCTAGCCATAACCGAGTACAAAATATAGCATTATATTGACATATCACAGCAAATATTGTATAATATTATGGGAGAGAATATATAAAACATTATCTCCATAGTCATTAGTCCTATATCAAGACACCTTTTCTCGGCAAGGTTAAAGTGTTACTTCCGTTTAAGAACCGATCCCATTTCACTCAGCATAGTCTCTCAATCAAAACCGATTCATCCAAGAAGGAGTTTGAGAAAAATACCCACCTCACGATCTTCTTGCCAGGGGGGAAAAATGAAAATCATAGCGATCGCTAACCAGAAAGGAGGTTGCGGCAAGACAACTACAGCCGTAAATCTCTCCTCAGCTCTCTCCTACAAAGGGAGAAAAGTCCTTCTCATCGATCTCGATCCGCAATCGCATGCGGGCTTGAGTTTCGGCATCGACGTGGAGGGCCTCGAGTACTCGATCTATCATGTGCTGAAGGAGCCACCAGGTCAGGGCATGAGGATCGACGATATCCTGATAATGATCAGGGAAAATCTCTTCCTCGCCCCGTCGACGGTCCTGCTCTGTGCGATAGAACAGGAACTCTCGGGGCTGCCCGGTAGGGAATTCAGGCTCACCGAACAGATCGGGACCTTGCGGCAGACATTCGATTATGCGATAATCGATTGCCCACCTTCCATCGGGCTCCTCACCTTCAATGCCCTTACAGCCAGTCACGAGGTGATTATACCTATCGAGGCGAGCATTTACAGCATTCATGGAGTTAGGCGGCTACTTGATGAAATAGAACTTGTGGAAAGAAACAGGAATCGTCCTCTTTTCTACACGATAGTCGAGACCATGTATGATCACCGGATGAAGTACTCGAGGAGTGTCTACAAACAACTGCAGGAACAGTTCAGGGAAAAATTCTTCCCGATCCCCATACACCATACCGTGAAGGTGAGGGAAGCAGCGATGAAAGGAATACCTCTTCACGAGTTTGCTCCAGACTGTACTGCTTTCATCGATTACATGGAAATGGCCGATTCGGTGATTGTGCGAGAAGGGGCCCTCGTTGCCGAAGCACTGGATGCAGCTGAAACCAGCTCCCTCGCACCCACGCTCATGGAGGAGGGTATGAAATTTTCAATCTACGCTCCTCACGCCAAATCCGTACAGCTTGTCGGAGATTTCAATGTATGGAATCCTGACGAAGGCTACATGTCTGAGGACGAGAGGGGTGTTTGGAGCATTACGCTTCCACTGACTCCAGGGAAATACAATTACAAGTTCATAATTGATGGTGATTGGGTTACAGACCCGAACAATCCCAGTTCTGAAAAAGACGAAAAGGGTAACGTCAACTCCATAGTAAGAATCTAATGGAAGAATCCGACCGGAAAGAGATCAAGATTGATGATGTGGGCCATCTCTTTCTTTCTGGACAAGAGCGGCCAAACAGCTATCCGGAGGGAGAAGCGGGACGTGAGAAGAAGGATTCTTCCGGCCCGGGAACTTGCTTAGTTGCGATCTCCGCCGCAAGGTCTGACATTTCCCGCCCGATCTTCACCGTTAATCTCGCCGTGGAACTCGCCCGGATCGGGCGCAAACCAGCCATCGTCCCGCAGATCTCGATCGCACCTAACGCACTCACGCTCCTCGGGCTGAACGGGCTCGAAGCCTCGACGAAAGGAGATGGGATAGAAGTTCTGGAAGGACCCTTCGGTATAGTGCTCATGCTCCTTAAGGACAAGCCGACCGTGCCCTTCAGACACTTGAAATCCAAAACACTCTCCTATTTGGAGGAGGCATCACGTAATTCGCAGTTTTTGCTTCTCGAACTCCCGGATAATATCACCGAAAATGACGCTCCTCTATTAAGGATCTCGGATGAGGTGATACTACTGGTGCCGCCCTCCCCCGATACCATGACGGGAGCATTCAGGCAGTTGATTAGCATAGTCGAGATCGACCGGGATCTCCCTGTCTGGATTGTGGCCAGCGACGTGGATGCTGTGGGCGATGGAGAGAAGATCTTCAGGGAGATGGAAGACCTGGCTGCAGAATTTCTCGGCAAGAAGCTCGAGTATCTTGGCCATGTTTATAAAGACTCTTCCTATTTTCTAACTTGCATCGATGAGCCTTCGGCAATGCTAAGAGGGCGATTCTCGAGGGTGCGTAGATGCATGTATGATATAGTAGAGCTCCTGTGCATTATGGATGACATCACCCTCAAAACATCCGGACCAAGACCGATCATCTCGAAGAGGCTTTAGATAAGGTGGGCAGTTATTCCAGCTCCTCCACCTGTATCCCTTCCGCCGTAAACCTTGTGCTCAACATCTGATAATCGAATCTCTCGTTGAATACCTTCAGGCATCCGGCTCTTTCCCTTTCACTGGCGAAAGGTGCGAAAATCGCTGAACCAGTACCGGTTAGGAGGGCAAACTTACCGCCATACTGCAAGAAGGTGTCCTTTATCTCGAGAAAAGATGGATGCCCCCTCCCGATCACTCCCTCGAAGTCGTTTACTACTAAATCCTTGAGTGTATCAAGGGAATAAAAATCGGCCGGCTCGTAGCGAAACGCGTCAAATTTTCTCTCCCGTTCCTCTTCATCCAGACGCTGGTATGCAAACCCGGTATCACCCCGAAATCCAGGCAGGCATATCAGTACCGGCCAGGCAGGAAGCGGGCTCAACGTAATGAGCCGATCGCCCCTGGCCCACCCGATTGCGGTACCACCTTTCAGGAGAAACGGTACATCGCACCCGAGAGAACCGGCGAGACAAACCAACTCGGCTTCATTTAGCTTTTCCTCGAAGAGCACATTCATGCCAAGCAAAACAGCGGCCGCGTCTGCACTCCCTCCACCCAGTCCAGCGCTAACCGGGATCCTTTTATCAAGCTGAATGTGAACCTTCTCATCCAACCTGACGGCCTCGAGATACCTATGAGCAGCTCTGAGTGCCAGATTCAGACCCCCCTCCGGCGTTTCGATGCCGCTGGTTGCAAGGGTGAGGGAATCACTTCCTCTCCGTATCTCTATCCGGTCTCTCAGATCCACACTCTGGTAGAGGGTCTCTACATGGTGATATCCATTGATCTCCCCGGTAAGAACCCGTAGAAATATGTTAACCTTTCCGGCTGCGGTAATAACTATCCTCTCCATACGTTCCCCTCCGTGGTTATTCAGTCGCCTTTATTCTCCCCCACAACGGTCCTTTTGACTTCACCCCAGGTGAGGTTCTCTTTGAAGAAATAGATGAGACCGACAACGGTCGTTGGAATATAGAGAACGAGATGGAAGCCAATAGAGAAAGGAAGGCTCAGATCTTTTGGTATATTATAGACCGATAATCCTTTTTCCATGAACCACTGAAATGTTCCCACGAACCCGGGGGAGGACGGAATGGCAATGCCGATGCACACCACACTCACGACGAAATAGGGCCCGATGGGTGGTACATCGATCGAGAAGGCTCTGAGCCCGAGGTCCACTCCCCACCCAAGCAGAACCCAGTGGAGCAGGGAAAGCCAGAACACCAGGAAGATAAGCTTTTTGTCCTTCAATATATCAAGACCTTCTACGAAGGATACAAGGATGCCCTCGATCCTATGATGAAACTTCCCTGGCAGGATCCTGCTCCATCCTGACAGGATACTAACGAAGCGATCGGGCATGATAACGATAAGGACGAGAACGATAAAAAAACCGAAAAAGACCAGTGTGGCTGCAACTCCCACCTTCCTGACCCAATCTGGATAAGTATAGAGATAGAATGTTGAGATGAATATGAGGAGCAGGCAGAAAGCGTCGAACAAGCGTTCGACAGCGAGAGTAGCAAGCGCAGAACTGGCTGAGATGTTTTCCTTCTTTGATATCACATAGGCCCTCACGAACTCACCGATCCGTGCAGGGAGCACATTGTTCGCCATGAATCCGATCATCGTTGCACTGAAAAGAGGTCCGAAGCCAATCCGGGCTTTTGGGAGAAACAAGTAGTGCCACCGTACGGCCCTTATAACGAATAGAAATAGTGAGACGACTGTGGCGGCAAAGAGAGGGAAGAAATCAACCTCCCCGAACACCCTCCTCATCTCCGACAGATGCAGCTCGGGATTCAGGATCCTCTCCATATTCCCCTCCATGAGTCCCTCGAGCAGTTGCCGAAGATTGTGGTTGAGTATTACCAGTCCGAGGAAGAAAAAACTTATGACAAATCCCACCCACTTTTTCCAATCCACGGTTAACGATCCTCCTCAAATCCATCCGATGCCGATTATCATAGAGTAAAAAGCAATTTACCGGAAGCAGCCATCACAGGCAAGGCCATTTTTGCATTTCCGATTCTAACGAATATTGTGTGTTTTCCTTTTAGTGCATCTCATCCGCTGCAATGTGATCGACTCGTTCCTTTTCGTTCGAGATAGTCGCTAACGGCCATGACTGCCAGCTGCGCAATGTCTTCCTGGCTGAGCCTGGTATTTCTCCTCCCCTTCAACATATCTCCCGAGATCACCCGAAACACTGCATTATCCATTAAGGTGAGCTCCGCTACGGCGCAGATCACCGACACAGGTTTCCCCCAGGAACTTGAAATGGATATGACCTCTGACACTGCCTTTCCCTCGAAGCTCTGCTCGTCAAATCTCCCTTCCCCGGTAAGGATTAAATCGGATCGTTTCACTCTCTCCACAAGACCGGTCGCTTCTGCTATGAATGTGCTGCCCCTGTTCAATTCGGCCCCCAAAAGAGCATTCATCACTGCGGCAATCCCCCCGGCAGAACCACCCATCTCCATCCGGGAAATATCGATTCCCGTAACATCCTCTATCACCCTTATGACCGATTCGGCGCCGCGTTCAAGGACAGCAACATCAGACTCCCCTGCCCCCTTTTGCGGTCCGAAAATTTCAGCAACAGTTTTTTCACCACAGATCGGGGTGGTCACGTCACAGAGAACGACAAAACGACACTCATAAACTGACGGAAGGACTCCTGACGAATCCAGATCGGCTATGCGAACCGTTCCCCTTCCTCCCGATGGTACTTCATCGCCACGTTCATCGAGGAACCTGAAGCCGAGAGCTTTAGCCATTCCCACGCCGTAATCCAGGGTGGCGGTGTCTCCAAGTCCTATAAGTATGGTCCTTGCTCCGAGATCGAGCAGCTTCCTCACGACGAGGCCGAGTGGATAGGAAGTGGCGATGAGAGGATTTCTATGTTTTCGGGAAAGAAGCTCGAGACCAATTACCTTTGAAGACTCGATCAATCCCGTCGATGTCGAAGGGTTGTAGATGAAGCCTGCATCAAGCAGACCCCCGGCAGGCCCGGGCACTCTGATAAGCTCTTTTTCACCTCC
This sequence comes from Candidatus Glassiibacteriota bacterium, assembly GCA_046760905.1. Lineage (GTDB taxonomy): Bacteria > Gemmatimonadota > CAZMKB01 > CAZMKB01 > CAZMKB01 > JBHIFB01. The sequence goes on from JBHIFB010000026.1 coordinate 9,036, forward strand.
CAGATAAGGTCTTAGAAGTTCAAGCGTTTCACTACCACCGTCGGCCATGGGAGACAGTTCCAGATCCAGGCCTTCAATTTCTTGAGAGAGGGACTCGAAGCAGATCTCCCCTATTTCTCTTGCCCTGAAAGTTCCCTTGAATGAGGCCGGGGCTATGAGGCACTTCATCACTTCGCCTTTACTTCAGCGGTGGTCATGACCGGTGGCTCCGTATCTGGGAAGAAATCCTCTTCGACCATCATGCTGAACCTGTGATAGAGAAGCCTTGCTGTGGCTCTCACGACGTCCTGCCTTCCGGTTTTGAAATTGAAAACCCTTGTCTCCCCCGGAAAGATTCTCTCATCACTTACGACACTCCACCCCAGCCATGGTAGGGTGAGTCCTGTATCTGGCGAGATGGGACTCTCGACAGCGCGAGACATAACCTTCGAGGTGTCGGCAAACACCAGATCGTCGTTTGCATCATAGGCCTTGACCTCAAGCCGGATCGACCTTATAGGAGGCCCACCCGGAACGGCATGGCCGGCCCCCGTGTTTCTCACACGGATGGTCAACACCGATTCGTAATCCCATGCCGTTTTTAATTCCATGTCGAGTGAGAGGGCCTGACGCAGCAGACCTCTATCACCCTCCAGAGGAATCAGGCGATGAACTCCCCAGCTCCTTTCACCAACCTTCCCTCGTTGGGTGTGGCAATCCAGGCAGGTGATTCCCTCTGAGCCGAAGCGACTCGATTTCCATTCGGAGTATTCGGTGTAGATCGGTACCCCATACCTGTTGACGTAATGATGGCAGACCGCACAGAATTCAGATGTCGTGAGCCTGTCTTCCTTCCTGCAGGGATGAAGATCGGAGGGACAGTCTCCGGTAGGGCCAGCTTTTTCCTTTCCCCCTTGCGGCAGAAATTTCTTAAATCCGCTTTTCTCATCAGCCGCCATCGTATGGCACACATCACAGGTCACACCCTCTGTCGATATGGGATTGAGAAGATGTTCATCCACGGTCATTGAGGCGATTGGTGAATGACAGTCCTCACAGTGCAGGCCACCCTCGGCAGCCGTTGCTTTTATGTATCCGGCTCTCGCCGCATGGTAGATGAGATTATTCCAGCTTTTAGCGTGAGGGCCATCTTTCCACTCCCTATAAGCCTCTTCATGACAGCTCGAACATACCTCGGCGCCCTCATACTTATATTCTTCGTCTGCGGTGAGAGCCACAGGGAGGGAACATATCAGGCTCAGAATGCAAATAATGCTGAGTATCCCCGAGTTCTCGATCTTCATGGATTCTTCCTCCGAAGCCATACTTGTAAATAGAACACAATGATGTTCGGCCTTTAATCTAAACTTCTGGAATAGAGAAAGTCAAATAATACAAAACAACTTCCCTGAGAAGAGGATCAGGATGAAAGCCCCTTCTTTTCTATCCAACCTGACACTGGCGGTTCTCTTGCGTAATGATTATAATTTTCCTTATTCTATTTGATATATATTAACCGGTGATCCCATGACATTTGACCCGCCAATTGTGAGGAAGGAAAAATGGAAAAGAAAGACATCCTGAGCCTGGTAAGGGAAAAAGACGTACGCTTCATCTATTTCTGGTTCACAGACATACTGGGCATACTAAAGAGCTTTGCCATCACAGACCATGAGCTTGAGAAAGCTCTCGAAGAGGGGATGGGATTCGACGGTTCATCTGTCGAGGGCTTCACGAGGATCCAGGAAAGCGACATGGTCGCATTTCCTGACCCGAACACCTTCAAGATTCTTCCGTGGAAAGTGAACGATTCACGCATCGCGCGAGTGGTATGCGATATATTGAATCCCGATGGTTCTCCGTACCAGGGGGACCCGAGGTACGTACTGAAGAAGAACCTGAAGAAGGCAGAAGAGATGGGATATACCTATTATCTTGGTCCGGAGCTGGAATACTTCTACTTTCCAAGCTCGGACAATCCCACGCCGCTGGACACGGGAGGCTACTTCGATCTTCTTCCGCTTGACCTCGCGGTCGACCTCAGGAAGGAAACGATCAGAGTGCTAGAGGATCTGGGTATCGGTGTCGAATACAGCCATCACGAAGTGGCTCCGAGCCAGCATGAGATAGATCTCACATACACGGATGCCCTCACAATGGCAGACAACGTTATGACGTATAAGATGGTGGTGAAAAGGATCGCACATCAGAGGGGTTACTATGCCACATTCATGCCAAAGCCGATCTATGGCGTTAACGGGAGCGGCATGCACACGCACCAGTCACTGTTTGCAGAGGGCAGGAATGCCTTCTTCGACGCAAATGGTTCCTACTACCTCTCGCACGTCGGACGGCAATTCATCGCCGGATTGATTGACCATGCCAAGGAGATAACGAGCGTGACCAATCAGTGGGTGAATTCCTACAAGCGGCTCGTGCCGGGTTATGAAGCACCGGTCTATATATGCTGGGGACAGAAGAATAGATCGGCACTTGTAAGAGTCCCGGAATACAAACCCGGAAAGGAAAAGGCAACGAGAGTTGAGTTCAGGAGTCCGGATCCCGCCTGTAATCCATACCTTGCCTTCTCTGTAATGCTCGCTGCTGGGCTTGCCGGAATAGAGCGGGGGCGGGAGCTCCCTGAGCCGAGGGGTGACAACATATATACAATGACGGAAGAGGAAAGACGAGCGCAAGGCATTGAATCGCTCCCCGAAGACCTCTGGGAGGCAATAAAAGTCACCGAAAAGAGCCAGCTCGTTAAGGATACTCTCGGGGAGCACATATTCGAGCAATTCTTAAGAAGCAAGAAGATAACCTGGGAAAACTACAGGGCGCAAGTGACCCAGTACGAGATAGATACATTCCTTTCGATCCTTTAGAGAGTGCCAATTCGCCACTTAAAATCAAGTCACAGATCTAACATAGGATGAGCTCACCCCATAGAGCCCGGGAGAGGAGCGTTTGCCACTGCATTTAATTCTTCATCCGAGGCTCCGCTCATTTCGTACCTGAAAAGTGCGGTCCGTGCTACCATGGCGCCGTTATCGGTACACAAGACAGGCTGAGGTACAGTGAGCTTCGCACCGCCTTCCCTCACCATCTCCCCCATTCTCTGCCTCAGGAGCCTGTTGCAAGCGACACCCCCGACGAGAAGGAACGTGGAGACAGATCTCTCTTCCAGCGCTATCCTTCCCTTCTCAACAAGCACTTCGATTGCGGCTTCCTCGAAACTCCGGCAAATATCACGCCTGTGCTCTGTGACGAATCTTTCTCCCCTGGCTTTCACGAAGTTCACGACCGCCGTCTTCAGTCCGCTGTAACTGAAATCGTACACCTCATCTCCGACAGCCTTTAGCATCGGCCGCGGGAACTTCACGAAGTCTGGCCTCCCCCCATCGGCTTCCTTCTCGATCGAAGGGCCGCCGGGATATGGCAGGCCGAGCAGTTTCGCCACCTTATCGAATGCCTCCCCCACAGCATCGTCCCTCGTCCTGCCGAGTACTTCGTAGGTTCCCAGTTCACGACAGTGGATCAGCATGCTGTGCCCACCGGAAACGATCAGACCGAGAAAAGGAGGCTGTACTTCGGGATCCGCCAGCAACGCAGAAAAGAGATGCGCCTCGAGATGATTAACACCCACGAGCGGAACGCGGTGGGCCATGGATAATCCCCTGGCAAAGGAAATTCCCACAAGAAGAGATCCCACGAGACCGGGACCGCACGTGACACCTAGGACATCTATATCTCCGATCCCGACATCAGCCCTTCTCAGCGCCTCCTCAAATACGGAGGTGATAGTCCTCACATGAGCTCTGGATGCGATCTCGGGGACGACCCCACCGAATTTTAAATGTTCGTCCTGGCTCAGGACTATGAGCGAGCGAATGTTTGCGGTACCCTCCAGAACCGCAACAGAGGTTTCATCGCAAGACGTCTCGATCCCGATAGTTATCATATAATCGGTTCCTATTCACGTAAAAAACAATTCACAGATTTCCAGGGAGAAGATCCCTTATACACTGTATGATATCTCACTGAGTGTAGAAATTCAAGCGGGGCTCTTGGAGAAGGCAATGGATCTCAGGGGCGTCTTTCTGCAGAAGCGAGACAGATTACTCATATTCCCGGACGGCTTTCCCGTCATATGGACATAAAGGTATCTACCAAGAGGAGAAAATCAGTATGCCTCACTGGCAATCTTCCGGCTCATTCACCTGATCAAGGGAATAGACAGGTACAAGCGCATCGTGACACACCCAGCACTGATAAACTCCTTCAGTGTGTTCCTCATGAATCTCCGGTATGTCCTCCTCTTCGGGGTCCTCACCATGGCAATTTATACACTGGAATCCTGCGGTGTGCTGGGCTATATCGTAACTCCCGTGACAGGCCCAGCACTGATTCTTGCCCCTGTGTCTCTTGTGCAGCCTGAAGAGATCGCCATAATTTCTATCGTTGTGGCATCTCTGGCAAGCGCTGTCGATTTCGAAGTCGAAGTCTCTCGGGTGCTGATGACATGCAGTGCACTCGAATTTCTTGGCATGCTTCCTGTGCTTGTTGAGCGACCAATCTTCTGGATACGTCTTATCATCGTGACAGAGCTCGCACTCAGTCGATTCATGATCGGGAATGCTCCGTCCGTGACAGGTCATGCACTGATACGGGACGGCTTTGGTCTTTTTAACATGCCTCTTGTGGGCTTCTCTCACCTTTTCCGGATCATACGGCTCGGCTTTGTGACATATGGTGCAGTACTGGCCGGAAGGCTCGAGTTCCGGCTCTGTCGGCACTACATGGCATATGCCGCATGTCAGCTTCTTCATATGCTCTTCGTGAATTTCCTGCTCCTCGCCGATATAATCGTCCCACTCTTTATCATCATGACAGATCCCGCATCTCATCGTATGGACCTCGACATCGTGGCAAGCGGTACAGGTAGTATTCCCATCATCGATCGCCTGGATCACAACCGGATCAGATGACTCGTGGCATACCGCACAATCATCATCATGCTCGGGTTGGAGGTTCCTCTGATGGCATGAGGTACAATCGTTATTCTCGACCTCATGGGCACAGAAATGATCTCCCGCATCAAGGTGGCAGTCGCCACAGAACACTTCTTCCCCTCCGATGCCTTTCTCTATGGCTTCCTGAATAATGGGGTCCTCAGATTCGTGGCAGACTTCGCAGCCTATTCCCATGTTCTCAGTATGTTCTATCTCGACGTTGGCGTCATGGCACTCTGCGCAGGACTCATCCGGCAGCCTCGTCATGTCGTGGAATTCGGCTGGGTCCTCATGAAGGACGTGGCAGCTCACACAGGCAATGTAGTCGGGAGATTGAAACCCGTGTACTTCAGCGTGACATGTAGCACAATCAAGCTGGCCGAATATAGGATTGTCCCGCGCATCCGGAGATAGGGAGAATCCAACCTTATTGCTGACACCAAGGTAATTGAAAACATGTATGTCATAGTTTCCCGTCTCTATATCGGGCACCTCAACGTGTATGGTAGAATCTTCCCACAGGTCGACGATTGCCTCCACGATATCGAAATCGACATGTGAATCGGGTCCAAAGTCGCCAAAATCAGCCCCCGCTATTCCAAGGGTTTCCCCTCCCTTCGTGGCAACAGGTTCGATGAAATGAATGGCTGGCATGACTGGTTCCGCTGGTACCGGAGGTGGGCTTTCGCCGCCATGGCATTGGTCACACGCTTCCCGATGTGGCGGTATGTTGTGGAGTGATAGCTCACTGTGACAGGCTTTACATCCCTTGAACGACCACATGTTATGAGGATCATGGCACTGTGTGCAGAAGAGTTCGGCGCTGTTGTGGTGAGTGTAGGAATTCGAAGGGATATCATGACACGAACTGCAGGTATGGAGCTCGGGGTATGGAGGTGGATCCCCGGGCGGAACTTCCTGTATATCGGTGACGAGATTCGCCTGATGGCATTCTGCGCAGAATCCATCGAAGGCTTCCTGTGTCTCATGATGAGGACTGAGGTCTCCGAGCTGTTCATGACAAACCAGGCAGTCCGTTTCGGTTATGAGATAGCCACCCGACTCTGAATGGCACGCCAGGCAATCACCCGACTGACCGGTTGCGCTCAGGTGATGTCTTTCGTACTGAATGAGCCCATGACACTCACGGCAATCAGGTTCAAGGAGGTCCTGGTAGAGGATGTCGGGGAAGCCTATATCCTGCGGCACTTCACCGAAAATCGATCCTTGAAAAACCGTAAGGCAACCAAACAGGATTATAAAGCCTGCGGTAAAAAGAACTGCGTTTCTCATTAGAACTCCTCCGCACCGGATTCAATATAGATCGTCAGGTATAGGTTAAATAGCTGAAGTTATATGGCATTATACCATAGATTTTGAGGATTGTCAAATCCTCGTGTGAGATCTCTGAAAGCGTCAGCTCATTCGAGTCAGTATCGTATCACCACATTTTTGTTGGGGCGAAATTTTGAATGTTATGTTCCAGTATTAATATAAACGGCGGAAAGCATGACCAGGAAGATCCGGTTTACTGATCCCCTTTCGAATACAGGCTCACCAGTATGGTAACGACGAATGAAATCAAGAAAGCAGGAACCAGCTCGTAGACGATATCAGAAAGAGCTGTAATGGATTTCCAGATTATCGTTATAGATGTACCTGCAACAAGACCCGCGAATACTCCTGCCCTGCTGGTTCGCTCCCAGAATAGCGATATAATGATGGTCGGGCCCAGAGATGCACCTAGCCCGCCCCAGGCAAACAGCACAAGCCAAAATATCCAATCGGCTGCAAAGTAGCCAAGAAGTATTGAAAAACAGACCAGAATGAATACAACGGTTCGGCTCATTAGAACAAGCTGACGTTGGTCGAGCTCGCTCCCCTTCTTCACGATCTTCTGGTAGACATCTCTCACCACGGCTGAGCTCGCCACGAGAAGCTGGCTGTCTGCCGTTGACATGATTGCAGCGAATATTGCGGCGAGTATCAGTCCGAATAAAAGCGGATGGAGGTGCTCCTGAGCCAGGAGAGGATACAGGTTTTCTCTATCAGCACCAGGAAGCATGGTCATCTCGGGGTAAATGGCGCGCCCAACAAGCCCGATCAGGATCGCCCCTGCTGCCATGAGCACATTCCAGAGCGTTCCAACAACCGCGGATACTTTCAGTTGTTTGGGATCATTTATTGACATGTACCGCACGAGTATGTGAGGATTGCCCGGAGACCCAAGCCCTATGCCGAGAAATCCGATAACTGCACCCGCCGTCAACGAGAAAGGGTCAAGAAAAGATACATCTTGCTGCAATACTGCCGTGGCGACCGCATCCCAGCCCCCAATGTAATCGATGGCTATAACCGGCAAGAGCAAGAGGGCAAAGACCATGAAGACCGCCTGTATCATATCGGTGAGAGAGACGGCGAGAAAACCCCCCAGGACGGTGTATATGAGTACGATAATTGCTGTTAGAAGAATGCCCTCCGCCTCACTCATGCCGAAGCTGGCGCTGAATGCCTTTCCACCCCCCTTGAACTGAGCGGCTACATAGGCGGTCATGAAGACGAATATTATGATCACGGATGTGATACGCAGTAATCCGGACTTGTCCTGGAATCGTGCCTCGAAGTAATCCGGTATGGTCAGGCTGTCCAATCGTTCGGTCTGTCTCCGGAGGGCCGGGGCGAGAAACAGGAAGAGGAACAATTCAACGGTAATATAACCTGCCACCGCCCAGACTGCTGAAAGGCCCTGTACATAGGTGATACCCGTCACCCCCAGGATCAACCAGGCGCTGCGACCGGAAACGACTGCAGACAGCGCGACGACGTAGCGGTTCATCATGCGACCGCCAAGGAAGAACTCGCCGATTCCTCTGGAAGAGAATTTTCTGGAAAGAAAACCTACCAGGACGATGACAGCGAGATATCCAAGAAACGACACGAGGGTGTACTGATTGATCTCGCCCCCAAGGGTGTCGATGCTACCATCCATCAGACTCTATGCTTGCCCCCCCGCTTTGCCCTTTTCGCAGCCAACTTTTTGATAATCTGACCTATTACGTAATATAAGATCCACTTATCTATCTTACAATTTTTCCTGATCCTGCCATATTTACTAGACAGAACGTTCATAGGAACCAAGCAAAGGTCTGGCCCCTTGTCTGCGAGATTCTTTATCAGTATTATAGAGTAGAAACGCTCCCTGAAAGGGTGACGAGGTTGGGAAATCGCATATTATATAGTGGCTGCCACGATTTTTGAAATAGCCGGGCAAATGTCTGATACCTTCATCGCATGAAACCGATATATCTGGATTACAACGCAACGACGCCTATCGACCCCGAAGTTGTCCAGGCGATGCTTCCTTATCTTGAGGAGCATTTCGGCAACCCTTCGAGCTCACATCCCTACGGGGCACAGGCAAAAAAGGCCGTGGAATCGGCCCGAAGTCAGGTGGCCGACCTCCTGGGCTGTGAACCGGAGGAGGTTGTCTTCACGAGCGGTGGGACCGAATCGAATAATTACGCGATCAAAGGGATCGCCTTTGCCAATCGAAGCGGAGGTGATCACATCATCACATCATCTGTTGAACATCCGGCGGTTGGCGAGGTTTGTCGATTCCTTGAGTCGGAAGGATTCCGAGTGACCTACCTGCCGGTCGATGAATACGGGCTCGTATACCCGGAAGAAGTCGAGAGAGCGATTACTACTAGGACCATATTGATCACTATAATGCATGCTAATAACGAGGTCGGCACTATCGAGCCCGTATCCGAGATAGCCGAAATTGCCAGGCGACATGGAATCGCTGTGCACACCGACGCTGCCCAGTCTGCAGGGAAGATCCCCACCAGAGTTGATGGACTGGGCGTTGATCTCCTTTCGATCGCCGGTCACAAGCTGTATGCACCTAAGGGAATCGGCGCTCTCTACATAGCTCATGGAATACGACTCCAGAAATTTATCCACGGGGCGGGTCACGAACGAAACCTGCGGGCCGGGACAGAGAATGTTCTCGAGATAGTGGGACTGGGCAAGGCATGCGAGATTGCGAAGCGCGATCTTGAAAAAAACATTGCCCACATGAAATCGATGAGGAACCGTTTGCAGAAAGGGCTTACGAATAAACTGGATTGCATACGGATCAACGGCCACCCGGAAAAACGGTTGCCAAACACGCTGAGCGTGAGTTTTCGCGGTATCGAGGCAGACTCGATTCTGTCTGAGATGGATGAGGTTGCAGCCTCTCCAGGTGCCGCCTGTCACTCGGACTCGGCCAACGTCTCTTCGGTATTGACGGCGATGAATGTCCCGGTTGAATACGCAATTGGGACGATCCGGTTCTCAACGGGTAGAATGACCACTGTAGAGGAAATAGACAGAGCAGTCGATATCATCATTAAAGCCGTTGGCAGAATGAGGCAGAATAGGGCTAGGGACTGTTAGTGATGCTATCGAAGGCATCCGTACCGGTTCCTCCAGAATAGTTCTCCAGGGCCGTCCTCATCTCATCGTTTAATTTCACGACCTGGAACACTGGAGTTGGAGAATGGGAGGATCTTAGCATCCGCTGTGACGCTATCCCCAGGAGATTTTTCGAAAGCATTCTCGTATCCTCGGTTATGGAATACAGCCTGGACCAGGCATCCGAAAAGTCACTGGCCACAATCGTGCTGATGACCAGCGTTGAACTGGCAGGCCCGTATAGAAGAGACAATAAGGTCTGTTTGTCATTACATTCTCCTACAGCAACGACATCAGGCGAATGCTTCATCACGCTGCTCAGCCAGATGTTGAGATCCTTCACCTCTGCTCTTCGCGTGTGTACCTGATTCGTATACTCGAGTATATCCAGAGGTGACTCTTCCAGGAGGTAGATTGTTTTCCCACTTTCAGCAAGGTGCTTCAACATCGCATACATCGTGACCGTTTTACCGTTGCCCGGCGGTGATGCAACCAGTATCAATCCACGACCATGACTGAGCAATTCACTGTATTGCTGTTTCTCCCCTTCTGACACTCCCAACCCTGAAAGACCATCCGTGTAAAGATTCCTTCGAACCAGCCTCATGGCCATGCTCTCTCCGAGAATTGTACTTAATAAGCTGACTCTTGATGAGAATTCTTCACTGCCCAACCGCAGACGACAGATCTGCTCTGATTCCTGGTGCGAGCCCTCATCGGTCGTGTTTATCTCAAGAAACATTCGGGCGGCGGCAAGAATGTCACCGGTAATATTTAGGGAATCAACATTGACCGGTTTTATTTTCCCCGCCCATCCCACTCTGACCGAGACTTTCTCTTTCACCCTCTCAAGATGAAGCTCGCTGCATCTCTCCTCACCGGTTTTGGTCAGCAATCGCTTCAGGAATCGTCCGGCTTCCAGGTAGCCATTCCCGTTGTTTACACCATCCATTCCTTCAGACCCCGGGAAATGCAGGGCTGTACACATCACCATTTGCTTCCGTGAACATATGCTGACTTCAACTGAAAGACCGGTCTTCGATTCGATCTCCTCAATGACATCGGTGTCCAGGGGGTCAACCATGGCACAGTGGAGTGATCCTCCCTCCACGAAAAGTGGCATGACTTCATTCTCCCTTATGAAGTCTTCATCGAGCAAGGATAGCACTTCATCGGCTATGAATAGTCTCTCTAAGGGCATATTCTGTATCCCCAGTTGCTCAGCAATGTAATGGATCAGCTTTTCCTCGCTTATCAGACCCAGCGAGATGAGCACTTCTCCAAGCCGCATCTTTGTTTCTTTCTGCTTCCTGAGAGCCTGCTGCAGATCCTCGACTGTTATAACACCTTCGGCAAGGAGGATCTCCCCCAGTTTCTCACGTTTCTCCCATTCCAAATCAGGATACTCCCTTTTCAAAAGACCCAGATTCATCCTGGACTGCGATGTTCTCATCCTCATGCGCCGGCAGAAGGCACCTGAAGACGCTGCCATCTCCGATCTTGCTCTCGGCCCACAGTATTCCGTTATGGGCAACCGTGAGATGCCTTGTTATAGATAGTCCGAGACCAACTCCGCTCACTGCTCTTGTTATGGATGAATCCTCCTGCGTGAACTTCTCGAATATCATATCGAGCCTCTCCCTGGCTATACCAGCTCCCCAATCTCTCACCGAAATCTCAACGAAAGGGAACTCGGAACCGGGAAACGGATTATTCGCCCGACTCCCGTTTCCGTTGTGATATACCGAGGAGGCACTCCAGCCCGGAGGTAATTTCCTGTTGACAGGAAGTCGTTCTGATAACTGTGGAGCCAGACGGGCGCTTATCTGTATCTTACCTCCCCTTTCGGAGAATTTGATGGCGTTTGAAAGAAGGTGAACGAGTATCTGCTGAAGCTTCTCAGGATCAGCGTATAACTTTGGTAGAGACCTTGAGATCTTTTTCATTACAACGATGTCTCTCTCCTTCGCGAGTTCACTGATCTTTGATAGGGCTCCTTCAAAAGAAACTCTGACCTCGAGGCTTTTCTTGTTGATCACCGAAGGGCCCGACTCGAGTCTTGAAAGCTCAAGTACATCATTGATCATATCAATAAGCCTCGTTATGTCCTTTTTGGCCAGCTTCAGGAAATGATTCTGACGAGGATCAAGCTCCCCCACCTTCCCGGACAGAAGAATATCTATTGAGTTCTTCAAAGAGGTCATGGGGGTTCTCAACTCATGCGATATTACGGAACTGAAGTCCATCTTCATCCTGGAGATTTCCTCCATGCGCGTATGGTATTCTTGTATGGAAAAGAGTCGAGACAGCCCAAGTGATATGTGAGAAGTTACATTTCTGAGAAATCTTTTTTCTTCCTGATTAAAGGAATCTCTTCCACTGTCACTTATATGAAGGGCGCCGAACACCCCGTTTTCACCAACGAGAGGCAGACAGCATGTCGCTTTTAATCGTTTTTGACTCTTTCCAATCATAGCCTTCCCATATACATGCTCCTCGAGTGGGCGCTCCAGCATTTCCTTTGCCATAATTTTCGTCTTTTTGAACTCACCAACTATTTCATCAACTATGGCATCTGTACCGTGGGTGTATGATCGTCCTACCCTGTTGACAATCAGAAGGTTTTTCCGGCTTCCGATCAGAAAAAGTGAGAGGGAAGTGAACGAGATAAGCCCCTTTAAAGGAATCGATATCGACTTTATGATGCTTTCAGATCCAAGCTTCTCACTCATTCCCTCGAGAATCCTCTGAGAAGTTTCGAGCTCCATTGCTTTGAAATCAAGGAGGAGATTCTTTTCGTTCAACTCCTCATTCGTTCGACTCAATTCTTCAAAAAGCTGGGCATTATTGATGGCACTTGCAACCTGGGAACAGAAAAGTGACAATCTAATAATATCCTCTTTGTCGAAAGCATCTATCGCCGGGCTCTCGACATCCAGCACTCCAATGAGTCTGTTCCCGGATACGAGGGGAATGACTATCTTGCTCTTCGCTCCATCATGGGCTTGACTGGAGGCCGGATATTTACTCAAATCCGGGACAAGCAGGATCTTCCTTTCGGCGGCGGCCCGCCCCGTTATGCCTTCTCCCATCTTTATCATTCTTCTCCTTGCATCTTTCGCCGGATACCCTTTATGAGCTTTGGCATAGAGTGACTTCTTTCTCTCATCATGGAGGAAGATAGTGCATATTGGATAGTTGAATACTCTGAATAGAGCTTCGAGTGCATGAGCCAGAATCAGATCGACGTTCATCGTGGCGGAGACAGCTTTCCCTACTTCCCACTGTACCTTTATTTCGTCTATCTTCTTCCTGAGTTCTAGCTCCAGGTTTTTCGTTTGAGTGACATCCCTGGCTATTCCCTTCAGCTGATGCACCTCCCCGCCATCTCCGGTGACAGGGTAGATCCGGAAGTTCAGTATTATAGGTTTATCCGGTGTGACATACACTCTGCAGAGCGTCTCGGTGGATCTCCGCCTTCGGATCACCTCGTTCATCGCCTTTCGCAACGGAACTCTATCGGGAGTGTAGATGATATCATCAATCCGGCGTCCGAGTATCCTCTCAACGGGTGCACCGAGCAGGGTGAGTGAGGCGGAATTGGCGAACATCACCTTCCCCTCCAGATTGACCCTGAAAACCAGATCCTCCATTTCCTCAATGAGATCACGGTAGTTTCTCTCGGATGCTTCGAGTGAACGAAGAGCGAGTCCTTCGAACTCATCGGAGAGAAAAATCCTGTTCTGGTCAACCTCTGATTCCAGGAGATCGCACATCGCAGCTATATCTTTTCTCCTGTCTTTGAACAGCTCTATCACCCGCCTCATTAAAATTCTTTTCAACCGGATCTGTGCATGTGTGAGTATGGAATGAGGAATTCCTACCTGAAAAAACAGGTTAGCCATCCTTCTTAAAGATTCCTCGCTTTTTCTCCTGTCCTTATTTTCTATTCGTTTTAGAAAAGAATCGAGAAAAACCTCCATTTCCTCGAATAAGAGTTCCTTGGTTCTCGATCCTTTTTTAGAATTAAGCCGCGGTAACGTGGTAAGGGATTCCTGCCATTTTTTGAGGATGTCGTTGCGAATCGTGCAAAGCGCGGTTGAAAGCTCCACCCTCTTGGATTGCCTCATCGCAGGGCTCCAGGTAAGGACTATTTGCTGTTCTCGAGAAGGTTGGCCACCCTTTTTTCGAGATCGTCAAGTTCGAAAGGCTTGTACATGAAGGCATCTGCCATGCTCCAGGACCGAAACAATCTCTCCTTGTTTGAATCAGAGAATTTCGCACCGGTGAGTATCAAGACCGGCAACTCTTTTTCGAATGTTCCTCTCCTTGATTCTTCTTTTATGATCCTTGACACCTCGTATCCGTTTATCTTGGGGAGGAGGACATCGAGGATCATCAGATCCGGCTCCTCGGCGATGGCGGCCCCCAGTGCCTCATATCCGTTTATCGCAGTGATGACGTTATACCCTTTCTGTTCGAGAATAAACTGTATGGTAGTGATGGTATCCGGCTCATCATCAACCACGAGTATTTTTTTCTTCATTGAAGACCACCTTAAAGGTTATCTGCCGAAATCGCTCACTCCTATTATAAAAAGAGCCGTTTTCTTCCTCAGTTTGGAGATCATCTGACAGTTGTGGCAATCTACTTTCCCCTCCTCATACATCCAGCACCCCAGCAGCTTGCTGACCTTCTCAAGAAGATCCTGAGCTCTGATCTTTCTGATTCGAGGGTCTTTTATCCGGTTTATCTGAAGAGTCAGGTCCTTTATGACCACCTCCTCCTTGCCGAAAATCTCACAGTGTATCTTTGAATTCCTCACGTGTGCCTGCCTCTCTTTCGATAAGACATCTCTGTGGAGCAACAGTGAGAGTGACTTGACGTCCGCATAAAACTACAATATCTGTGCCAGTTACTTGGAAACAGGGCTTGGGAGGAATCGAGAACGTAACTCTTTTAATGGTATAAGAATAGGCTCCGTGGAAAATTCATCCCATAGGAAACAGGGCAGACAAAGAGGGAAAATATTTCATCGGTGAAGGGAAGAGATTATACGTCAGGGACTGTCTATTCTCTGGATAGAATCCAGCAAAACGGCCTGGAACAGCTTTGGCTGCTCACTGATGAGTTCGACGTTTTCGGGCAGCACTATCTTCGGTGAATAATATGTCTCTCCCGACGGCGGAGTGTTTATCTCCAACACCGCCTTTATCTCCTTCGGAGTCAGGCTTGCGATCCTGCTCTCCCTGCCAGTTACGAGGATATTTATGGTTTCAGGGTTTGCGCGGTAGTCCTTCCTCAACATTCCTGTGATCTCAACAGGTATGTCCTCCAGCTTCCTTTCTATTATGCGTTCGATCTCACCCCTTATCTTCACCGTCTCCTGATATGTCGTCAGGGTCTGAAACTTGCTCAAGTCAATCCTTGCTATAACCTCGAAGTTACCGGCTGTTGATGGAAGCTCTATAAGTTCGGTTGGGACGGATTTCAAACCTTTGATTTCTTTCCTTGCACCTCTAACGTTGATTTCTGTGGGATCAGCAGTAATCTTTCCTTTCTGAATGAAGCCTTCCTCCGCCATCTCGAACACGGGAAGAACCGGTATCGTTTTCTCGACAAGCCAGTCAAGCTCCACCTCAATCGCTTCTGGCTCGAGAACGGCGAGAGGCCTCAGTGAGATACCCTCGGGTATGATCACATCGCCAGGAGAGGGACGGATCTTGACTTTCTTCGGCTTCTTCTCATCAATCGCAAACTCAAACCGAGGCTTGTTCCATAGCAGCTTTAGAAATTCCTTCCCCTGTCCCTCGAAAAGAATCCTCGCCCTACCGTAATCTTGAGTGAAATCCACCAGGCTTGTATCCTCGATTACGATAGAGATCGGAACCGAGTATTCCTCCTGCTGGATCCTGTTTGTGGCAGCATTAAACCAAAGGAAAACCGCGAGAGCTAGGGCTGCGATCTTGAGAAGGATGTTTTTTGAGAACCACTCTTTGAGCTGCCTAAGAATGAGATGTGGAATGCCGGGACTTGACTTGAGTTTTACCATCACCTGCAATAATGTCCGCTTTTCATTACTCGCTCGATACCAGTCTTTGGAAACGCTATTCTATCCTCTATTCGATTAAAATATTTCCGGAGTGAAACGTTGTCAAGAAAACAGCCGGAAGGGACGAGGTAGAGACTTTGGTCTAGAGACCGTAAAGGCAAGGCGTATGGCCTGTGGATGGAAACCGTTTTGCCTGTTCGATCTTCGATCCGAGACAATCAGCTACTCGCCGGTGTCTACTCAGTAGTCCTGGAATCAAGAAGTGGAACGATTGCATTAACGAAGTGTTTCTCGCCTCGATAGCCTACCCACCTGTATCTGATTTTACCATCCCGGTCGATGATAAATGTGGTCGGGATTCCGGTAATTGGTCCATATCTTTCTATCAGTTCCTGATCACCCATAGCGATAGTATATTTGATCTCGTTTTTTTCCACGAAAGGCCGGACGACTTTCTCTCCTGAAACATCAAGGCTTATCCCGATTATCTCAAATCCCTTCTCTCTGTATCGCTTATAAACCGATTTGAGATGTGGGATCTCGATTCTGCAGGGACCACACCATGTCGCCCAGAAATTGACCACAACAACCTTCCCCTTGAGCTGGGAAAGTATTACATCCTGACCGTCGAGTGATTTGAGATGAAAATCAGGAGCGGCCTGCCCTTCACCTGTCCCAATCACGGGGTAGGAAAATCCATTCGGCACAGGCGATGAAAGTGACAATACGGTGAAAAGCGATGTAAGAAAAAGGCCGGTCCGTCCCGCAATCTGTTTTAACAATTTTCTCTCCTTTTCATTTAAGCTTAATGCACGAGTACCTTCTCTCTCTCGTAATTGAAATCAGGATCCCAACGGTCGGTGTGGCAAGCCGTGCACGTTTGCAGAGCTACCTTCTGTGTTCGGACCTTTCCCTCCGCCTCGATGTGAGCTTTACCCCGTCCGTGGCAGGCTTCACACTGCACATTGATCAGGACGGGAGTTTCTTCGAGGGCAGTGAAGCCCCCCTGGCCGTACCCGGTAGTATGACAGGCAAGACATTCCTGATCACCTGTCTTCCTCTCTTTCCTCAGGTGTGCGAAAGCCTTACTGTGGGATGTCTGCAACCAGGCATTGAATTGCTTCGTGTGACACGACCTGCACCAGCCTGCTCCCTTGTAATCGCTCTCGTTGATTTGACCTCTTCTCTCCTCCTCAGGAGCCTTGGATCGCATTGTATTCGTCAACTTCTTCGCTGAGTCCTGATATGCAGCGAAGAACTCGAGCATTTCAGGGTCTTCTGGAAGCTTGGGATTTAGATTTATGAGTTTACCCTCGTGAGACGTTATTTTACCTTCCGAATTCACTTCGAGGTCGAGTCTTCCTAGCCATTTCCCCTGATTCCCGCATTTTGCAAGTACTGCGTTACCGACGGGTGTAGGTTCTGTAACTTTTCTTGAACCGTGAGCCGCGATTATGACATCTATCTCAGGGAACTCATCTGCAAGATCAAATGACTTCGTAAAACCGATGTGAGAGAGCGCAACGATGATATCACACTTTGCATCGAGCTCCGGGAGTACTTTTCTGAGTTCTTCCGCGTAATCCCTGATATCAAAGACCTTCGATTGTCGCGAACCAAGCTGCATAAGCGCAGAAACAACTCCGACCTTCAGACCATTCTTTTCAAAGATCAGGTATGGTTCACCGAATCGTTCTCCTGAATAATACAGATTGGTGCACACGACAGGAAGCTTCTCTTTGTCAAGATTCTCCTTGAGATAGGTAAGACCCATCGACAACTCCCGTTCACCTATGGTGATTGCATCGTATCCCATCATGACCATGGCCTTTAAAGCGGTGGATGTGCGGTACATACCAAGCTCCGTTGCCCTGTCCGAGAAATCTCCACCCCCGAGGAGCAGAATATCACCCGCTTCTTTTCTCATATCTTTTATGGCTGCCGCCCGCCGGGCGATGCCTCCCTGCTTCCCCTTTCATCCGCAGGGTTCAATTCTCCCGATCTCATCAGCCATGTATGCTATTGTGAGTTTTGAATTCTCCTCAGCGGGAGCCATATTGACACGAAAACCACCCGCGAGTATGATGGCCAGCGATAACAAAGCAAAGATCCTGATCGCAGCATTCCTCTTCATCCAGTCTCACCTCCTTCAAAATCCTGATCGCATCCTTCAAGGGTAATTATACCATAAAATACCCCGAAAGTTCTACTCTCAGCAGCGAAATTTTCAATCTTCCCTTATAAATATCTCTTTCGCGATGTCCGTTTCAAGGGCGATCGTCGTTTCATCGATCTGAAGAACCACGGAAGGTCGCTTCTGCAATAGCTTTATCTCCGCGCCCGGCATGATCCCGATTGAGCTCAGGCGCGAAAGTCTCGTCTGAACGCTTGGTGTTATGAACACTATTTTTGCAGACCTTCCCAGCCCGAGGTCCTGGAGAGGACACACAAGTGGTTTCAGCTTTTTTGTTCCTTTCCTGCAGCAGACCCCGGGTGGTATTCTCCGCCCATGGGGGCAGACCGGCGGATGACCGAGGAAGGTACATACGCTCTCGGTAACCCTGGGACTCAATATGTGTTCAAACTTGCAGGCAGTATCCTCCAGCTCGGGGTCCTCGAGCTTAAAGAGCTCATTGAGAAGTCGCTCGGCGAGCCTGTGATTCCTGACCAGACTCTCGGCCCTCTCTTGCCCCCGCTCGGTCAATTCGACATAGTCGCCGTCTTTCCTGATGAGTTCGTTCTCTTCAAGTACGGTGAATAAACTCTCATTACCGAACTGTTCTCTAAGATCTGTTATCGAAATCCTCTCCCCGAGGTTCCTCTCACCGTGAGTCCATATACTTTCTAAAACTTCGTCGTATTTCTCTTCCATCCAAATTTCCCGTAGGCTTTTCCAATAAGCCTGAGTATCACACTCCGTTGTTGAGACAAGACCTTATAACCACAATGGGGACATCTTACGAACTCACACGATCTATTCAAAACGCAGGTGGAGCAATTCTCCAGACTGTAATCTATCATGGCCCCGCAGATTGGACAAGTCAAAATGCAACTCCCAGTAATCTAAGACCGTGGTTGAGAATGCCGCCTACTAGAAACGCGAAAGGAACGATGAAAAGGACCATATATAAGGTGGTGACGAGTCCTCTCTCCTTGATCATTATGAGCAGATTAGCAATGCAAGGAACGAAGAGTGTGATTGTGACGATTCCAACCAGCACACCGATTGAATCGATCCTGCCCTGCTCAGCCATGGCGTACAAGCCGGCAGCTCCATAATCCCTGCGAAGGAAACCGACGATGAATGCCTCGGAGGCCTGGGCAGGCAATCCAAGAATGCCAGTCACCAATGGTGCCGAAAACTCGTACACACTCGTCAGGACCCCACTCCAGTGCAATCCGAAGAGGATCAGTGTACCAAGAATAAATAGTGGCACAGCCTCCTTCAGGTACCATTCTATTCTGGCTAGCGTTTTGATCGCGATATTCGAGAATCTGGGTACCCTCAGCGGGGGGATCTCAAGGATGAAATCCGATCCCCTGCCGCCGAGCATCTTCGCCGATAAGAATCCTACAAGGAAAAGGATGGCCGTTATCGTGCACACCCAGATAACTGCAGCCCAGTGAGAAAGTCCAGCCAGCATGCCAAGGATGACTCCCAACTGTGCGGAGCAAGGCACACCCAGCGCAAGGAGAAGTGTTGTGATGATCCTCTCCTTGCGAGTCTCGAGTATCCTTGTGGTAATAGTTGCCATTGTATCGCATCCGAGACCCAGCACCATAGGAAGTACTGCTTTTCCATTGAGACCCATGATTCTGAAGAGTCGGTTTAACATCACAGCTATTCTGGGAAGATATCCCGAATCCTCTAGGATACCGAAGACAAAGAAGAATGTGCCTACGATTGGCAGAACTATAGCGATCGAATAAGTTATGGCCATGGTCATGAGACCATACTCCCCTATCAGAAGATCGCTTACGAAACGATATATCTGTTCCGGCAGCAATCCACTGAAAATTGATTCAACGAAGGATACAAACCAGGGATTTATATACCTCTCAAAGATTCCGCCCTCGATTAGATCAACGAGATACTCGGCACCGAACACACCCACCAGCAGGTACATTACAAGGAGGACCATGGCAAGCAGAGGAACTCCCCATATCGGATGGATGGATAAATCACCGATCTTCCCCGCACTCACCCTACGACCCGTCCCGGCCTTTGTCGCGACCTGTTTGAATATCCACTCGCACACCCTCATCCTCTGCTCTGCTATCACGGCGGGGACCGGTCTCTTGAGAGTTTCCTCCAGTCTTCTCATCGCAATTCTGAGAGCCGTGAGGTCGTCTGCATCCACCTTTTCCCCTATCCAGCTCCAGAGGGAAGCATCGCCTGACAAGAGCATGACAGCCAGTGCTCTTCTGGATATCTTTACTTCGGGTAAGTGCTTGACGCACTTTTCTATCGTTTTCTCGATTTCGGTGCTGTAGTGAAAAGTGAACTGGGACCTGTTCTGATGCAGCAGGATCCGGGCAAGTTTCCTCAAGCCCTTCTTCCGTACGGCAACGGTGGGTACGACGTCTACTCCTAGTATCTTTTCCAGCTTCTTTATATCAATCTTTATGCCCCTGGTGCGAGCCTCATCCATCATATTGAGATCAAGACTGAACGGGAGTCCCATCTCGACGAGCTCTAGTGTCAGAGGCAGGGC
>JBHIFB010000027.1:0-28806 GCA_046760905.1 Candidatus Glassiibacteriota bacterium
CCCTGATAACCCGCCTGCGAGCCACATGCGGGTCAATGCGAAGCGTCGAACTCAAGGGCTCTAAGTTCCAGAAACATTGAACTTAAATCTTTTGGTATTTACACAGTTACAGAAAGTAAGTTTAAATTTTTGGGGAAAGTCTTCAAGGTATTTCCTGTTGGGCGCCGCAGATTGGAGGAATGTTACAAGCCACCGCTGCATTGCCTTGTCTTGAGATTACATGGATATTAGTTTTGGTAAATACAATTATGATGTTCATGATTATCATATAAGCCAGATATCACAGGCAATATCATCATGAAAAACAGGGGATTTCCAGGATATCTGAACGTACCAACCATCTATGCAGCTGTATTTTTCTTGCTCGGAATCGTGCTCGCCATCATTATCCAAATAACGGGAGGGAAGTTGCTCTTCCCAACGACCTTGGACAGGCTCGTTTATCTGGTCTATGAACCTCTGTCATTTTCTTTGATAGGAAGCGCAGTTGGTCTGTTTTTCCTAATGATATTTAAGATGATAGAGATCCCGCTAAATCGTTTCTGCGGGACTGCAAATAAGACTGGGCGATTGAGAATTTCAATGTCGGTATTTTGGCTGATCCTGATCGTGGGGGCTTTTCTCTCGAATAACGTAATAATCCAGGGAGGATACAAATTCAGCATCCCCGGCAACGTAATTACTCTCTGTGCCGCTCTCGTAGGTGGTTATCTAACGTTCTCCAAGCATCACCTTTTTAGAAGCAGAAATCCAAGAAGAACCATGAGATTCCAGGTGATACTGATCCTTATATCACTTCTTTATCTGGTGTCGGTCAGGTTCTGGTGGGTTGGATCGGAACGGGTCCATGGTTCAGAATCAAAGCGGTCCGAATCCTCTACATCGTCTGAAAGTCAAACCATGAAAACTTCTCTGGCAGAAATAGAGAATGTGATCATCATTATACTGGATGCATTAAGAGCCGATCACCTTTCGCTCTATGGATATGACAGGTTGACTTCCCCTAATATAGACAAGTGGGCTCAGGGTCGGGGTTCAATAGTCTTTGACAACGCTTTCACACCCAAGACTAAAACGAGCCCTGCAGTGGCAAGTCTCTTTACAGGGTTGTATCCAAGCTCACACAGGATCTATTACTGTGCCCAGTTTCTCAGGGATGACCTTACGACTCTCTCCGAGATCCTTCAGCATAATGGATTCAGGACAGCCTCTATCGTCGCTAACGCTAATGTCAGTGAAAAATTCAACTTCCATCAGGGTTTCAGCTACCACAAGAGCGGTTTTTCATCGAAACTTGCTCCTGCTGAAGAGCTAGTGGACGAATCAATCAAGTGGCTGGATAGTGTGAAAGGTGAGAGACTCTTTCTCTATCTGCATTTTCTTGACACGCATACACCGTATGAGCCCCCCGAGCAATACAAGATGCTTTTTCTTCAAGATGAAAGATCAAAAGAATTCAAGGACTGGGACATCCCTGTTGGATCGACGTTTCTCGGACATATACGGGATGAGATAGTTATAGAGGACCATGAGACCGATATAGACTACTATGTCAGTATGTACGATTCGGAAATCCGATATTTCGATGCCGAGATCCAGAGGCTTCTCGAATACCTCGATGAGAATGGATTGTCTCGAAATACACTGGTCATATTCACATCCGATCACGGTGAATCCCTCACAGAACACGACTTCTTCTTCGCCCATGGATCCTTCGCCTATCAGACAACTGCGAAGATCCCTCTGATTATTCATCACGAGTCTTTCGGGGAGGCTCGGCGCAACGATGCACTTGTGAGTCTCATCGATCTGGCCCCCACGATCCTGGACCTGCTCAATTTAAGAGTTGATAATGTACTCGATGGAGTCAGTCTGGTAGAGATTCTAACGGATCCGGAGGTGCATCCGGAATACGTATATATCCTCGGCGGTGATCGTCACGAGTGGGTGATACTTCATGCTATCACTGATGGCAGGTGGAAGCTCATCTATAACCCTCTGGGTCTCAGTAGAAACGGTCTGTATAATCTTTTCAACAGCTTCTACCCACGATACAAGATCGAATGGATAAGCAGGAGTAGTGAATTCAGGGACCCTCTCCTGGAATACCAGCTTTATGATCTGGAAAAAGATCCGGGAGAAACCAAAAACGTTGTAGGCGAATATCCTGCCGAGGCCCAAAGATTGAAGCGGGTTCTTTTCTCTCTCTATCATCGACCGGTGGGGAATGTGCACGAACAGGACGTGAAACTCGAGTCATTGGACGAGAAGACCCTTGAAAACCTCCGGGCCCTGGGATATGTCCGATGATAAGGGATCAGTGCTGTCGGCTTTGCAGGACGATTTACCGCCCAGTGCTCCTGGAATTAGTCCTCCCGCCTGCTGCGGAGCATCAGGATTGCGACGAGGGAGAAAATCGCCAGCGCCTGGAAGAGTTCCAGGAAAACCTCGGTGGTGCTGCTTCTTCCGATCACAACGGCGCCGGTTCCGAGAATGGCAGTAAACGAGTAAATGAAAAGAACGCTCTCATTCTTTGAGAGACCGAGGCTGTTCAGCCGGTGGTGCAGATGATCCCTACCGGTGTACTCCAGCCACTCGGTGAAACTCCCCACCTTCCCCAGCACCAACCGTGAGACCGTTGTGTAAACCATGTCGAGAATTAAAACTCCCATGATCAAAAGCGGTACACTGAGTGCCTTCACCGGATCGCCCTCCGCCCACTCACCCATGACCGCAATGCAGGCGAGCATGAAACCGATGAAGGTTGAGCCGGTGTCACCCAGAAAGAGCATAGCGGACTTTAGGTGCCTGAAGTTATATGGGAGGAAACCGAGTGAGCTTCCCAACAGGGCCATCGTGATGAGCAGGAAAAGCTGCTGGCCGGTCCGCATTGCTATGATGCCGAAGAAAAAACAGGATATCGCGGCAATCCCGGTGGCGAGTCCATCCATGCCATCTATGAAGTTGAATGCATTTGTAATCCCAACGATCCACATGACCGTTAGTGCTACCTCGGCGACATGCCAGATGAGAGTGTTTGGGAAGATGTCTATGTATATTCCCCAGAGGGGAGGGATCACGGCAATCGATATCTGGACGAGGAACTTGATCCATGCCGGAATCCCCCACACGTCGTCACCGACTCCGAGGAAAAACACCAGGGTCCCTGCGACCAATACGGCTTTCACCTGTGTGGAAAGGATATGGTTTGCAAGCAGCGTGATAGTGAATGAAACGTAGATGGCCACGCCTCCCAGAAGCGGGGTCGGATGAGTGTGAACATTTCTCTCACCCGGATAATCAAGTGCCCCTGTCTTCGAGGAGACCAACCGTACCAGCGGGGTGAGGAGATAGGCGACGGTGAAGGAGTATAGAATCACATACAGCCACACGTTTCCACTCGCCCTGAGAATGTCCTCGAGCCAGAAGCACTCGAGGATCACGAGCGCGGGAATAAAAATCCCGTAACGTATCCACTCTGTCCGGTTGACCCTCATCGACCTCTCCCCCCGATCTGCCGGATCAGCTCATGCGCCACCCGATGCAGGTCTCCCTCCCCGAGCGATGGATAGATGGGAAGGGAGAGGAGCTTCGAATATGCGAGCCTGCATCCGATCAAATTGTTCTCTCCAAGCAGCATGAAAACGGGCTCTTCGAACGGCCGCCTGCATTCGATCCTCCTTTTTGCCATTCCCGTGATAACATCCTGCAAATCCTTCCCCTCAATCCCAACGACGAACCGGTAGTGTGCCGGTTCTCTGCCCTTTATCTCCTCGATGAAACGCAGGTTACAATCAGCCAGCTCACTCCGGTACAGCCCTGCCAGCCTTTTTCTCTTCTCGAGGAAGGAGTTTAGCTTGGCAAGCTGGCTCCTGCCGAGAGCGGCCTGCACATCGCTCATTGTATAATTAAAGGAGATCCCATTTCCACCGGTCCTTGCCGACCTCATCTCTCCCACCCTCGATAGCAATTCAACGTCATCCGAGACTACCATGCCACCCTCGCCGGTTGTTATGAGTTTCGTTGCATAGAATGAAAATACGCCCACATCCCCGAAAGAGCCGACCGGCGCCGAATCCACAGAGGCGCCGAGTGACTGGGCGCAGTCTTCGATGAAGGCTATGTCGACTCCGAGATCCTTTCTTATCTCGACTGGCCCCGGGTATCCCAAGAGGTGTACAAGGATGAGCGCACGCACCCCCCCTCTGACCTTCTTAACCAGGTCATCTGCATCTATCACGAGCTTTAGCGGATCGATATCGACCAGCACAGGTAAACCCCCGGCCAATCTTACTGCATGAAGGACCGATGGGCAACAGTAGCCCGGCATCGCTACGCGATCCCCCTCTCTCACCCCCACCGCAACAAGAGCCAGGTGAAGTGCCGCAGTGCCCGAACTCACACATACCCCTCCCCTCATCCCGACCATCCTCGCAAGCTCGGCTTCGAGGCTCCTCACCTCCTCCCCCTGGGAAAGCCATCCGCTTCGCAGGGTCCTAGCGACGGCCTCGATGTCATCATCTGCTATCGTCGGCCTGGAATGTCCTATTACGGAGTTCATTATCTTTCCTCATATATTTATGAAGAGCCTGAGGGAGGCGAAGGCCTCGGCGTACTTGACCCTGCCCTGTACCCCCCTGAACATCGCCGCGGAGACGGCACACTCAACTATGTTCAGATCTTCTATATTCGTTTTCACAATCTGGGAGCTGTGCGCTTCGAGAAGCTGCTTTTTCCGATCCAGTACCTCACATATGTCGACGAAGACGTTTGGGGTAAAATTCTGCGTCGTCGGCGTCTCGTAGAAAAGAAAGTTCTTCACATACCTCGTCGCAGAGAGGGTACTGCGGGAAAGGGCCCTGTGATCCTGGTGGGTGTCATCCCAGAAGTGGGTGAATATGAAGTCTGGGTTCGTCTCCTGCATTACGCTCTCTATGTCCTTTATCAGTCCCGGGTTGATCGGGATGCGTGTATCGTTATACTCGCCCCAGAATATCTTTTTCGCACCGATTATCCTTCCGGCATCCTCCTGTTCGCCCCTCCTGACCACTGGATCCCCACCCAGCTCACCGCACGTTGCGATATAGAGGAAGATATTGTGCCCCTTCGCCGCGTATTTGATGAGGGTTCCGCCGCAGCCGTACTCGAGATCATCGGGGTGAGAACTTATCGCAAGGATATTCAACGCTGCCCCCCATTTCTGTCCGCAATCCCGGCTTGCCCCAGAGGCATGAAGCTCCCGTTTTTTATCACCTCGAGGCTCCTCTTCCCGCAGTTGAAGATGACATCGACTACGCTCAATCCCCTCACAAAATCGCCGAATCTCTGAGGGTAGATGGGCGGCGTGTACTGCTGAAATACGACCTCGATGCCCTCCAGTGCGAATTTCCGCACCTCGAGATAGTCCCTTCCACCACTCCCTGAAATGTATCTGGTGGCTCCGATCCTCTTGCAAATCGCTGTCAGCCTTGCCGTGGGCTCTTGCGGTATCTTCCCCAGCCCGGATGCGAGCATGATTTGCGTCTTTATGCCAAGCATTTCCTTTATCGTCCGTATATAGTGCAGGTTCAGTTCGATGAGTTTATCCCATTCTAAGAGCAACGGATCACACAACCTTTTCTCATATTCATTAAAGTACGGCGAACGCGCATAGGAGATTCTCAGTGCGTTCCTGTGCTTCCTCCTCCAGTCCCTCCTGTTGTCAATGACCACTTCTTGAATTCTCTGGCCGAATCTCTGCCTGACCGGGATGGTCAGCCACTGCCATCCTCCCGGGCATTTAATCCTGTTCCTGTTCTGCCACTCGTTCTTCTTGAACTGCACGTTATCGAGAATCACGAACACGTCGCTTCTTGCCATCTTATCCCAGTATCCCGGCCACGGTAGATACTGCGGTTGATGGATCGAAACTATCATCCCGTCTCCCCCATCTTTGCCGTTACATGCCCTTCGACCTGTGTCAGTGCGCCCCTGACGAAGATCGGATTCGTGGCAAGAACCGGAAATCCCTTGCCAACCATGATCCTATAGTACCAGATTTCATCAGGAGCCGGCATTTCCAGATCCTGATAACTCCATTTGCCATCGGAAGGCAGAGCGGAGTCCGCTATCACCTTCCCATTTCGAATCAGCTGTATCTCACTAAGCAGATCATCCTCCCCCACGCAATCTATGCTGAACGTAATCGTCGGTGGATCTGTCACGGCAATCTCATCCCCTATGTACAACGATTCCAATCCGCCGCTCGAAACATGGAACTCTATCGAGTTCAACCTGGTCCCGACACCGTTTCTTACAGCCACCATCCTCCCGGATCTCATAGCGGCAAGGACCGCTTCGACACTCCTCTCAGCCGGAAAGCATAGGGTTAACGTTTCAGAAAGCATATCAGCCCCTCCCACACCATCCCAATCAAGCTCACCTATAGCCCAGACGGGTTTCTCCCTCTCACCCTTAGCGTACTGCCGGAGCACCTGATCCCAGATTCCTCCCGGAGAGCCTATTTCTTTGTCTCCACTCCAGAAGATGGCGAATCCATCATATCCGGCGGATTCGAGAAGATGGCTATGGTAGGGATAAGTCTCGTATGCGATCCCCTCGAATGAGCCCTTCGCGCCGGCCTCCGGATGCGCCCAGAATGTCAGCGCTCCTATCGAGTTCGCGTAGTTGATGAGCTTCTGATAAGGCGCAGCACCCTGACTTCCATGGTACTGGTCGATCTCTCTTCTATCGAAAGGAGAGGCTTCAATGAGCGTCAGTATCGCCAGCCCCAAAAGTAGCGCACCGGGTATCCTCGGCCACCGTCTCACGGTGGTATAGGTGAGACGGTCGAACCTGAAGCTGCTTTCGATTCGTTTCCTGATAAGGTAAACGCCGGCAACCACCAATCCCGCCGGGAGGATGAGCGAATACACTCTGAACGTTCCCTCCCCCCCGAAGCCGCGGTGTATGGAGGGCAAGCACATAAAATGTTGAGTATTCTCCATCCCTATAACCAGCATGTGCTCCTGCCAGTTCATGAGCTTGAGATCCCCTGTGAGGTAGTTTCCCTCCCAGTAATAGAACGGTACCGCCTCGGCACCGGCTATAAGAATAAGGCCGGGGTGTTCACCGGAGGCTCTATGTATATCCTCGAGATATCGCTTTGGGCCGTATGACTCTATCGAGGGGAAACTCATGGTCTTCTTGATAACACGTCTTAAGGGGTAGAGACCGTATGTTATCTGAGCATTGTCGCGGTCTGTGAAAATCGCTCCATCGATTCCCTCCTTCTCAAGAAAGGTGGCCACCTCCTCTATGCTGAAATTACCGCCGGACACTTCCGTGTCGAGGTGTACGGCCATGGATACCATCTCCGCCAGGCCTGGCTGGACGGTGGCCGCCGCCAGCATCAGAGCGGCTGAAACGCTCATGAAGCTTCTTAATCTATCCTGGCTTCTCATGATAGGGATTTCCCCGTTCTTCCCGCTTCAAATAGCTCCCGATACAGGCTGACATATTTCTCAACGGTTCCCCGCTCTGAATACAGCATGACCCTTTCCCTGCCACGATCTGCGAGTTCGGCATTTGATTGCCTATTCTTCAATAAGAAGAGCATACATCGTGCCAGCGAGAGTGGATCATCCGGTCGGGCCAGGAGCCCGGCCTTTCCGCCATCAAGCACCTCACCGACGCCTCCGACCTCAGTCGCTACCACGGGTACACCCGAGGCCATGGCCTCCAGGAGAACTATCCCTAGCCCCTCGTTTGAGGAGCTGAGGACAAATACATCGATAGCCGCCATGAACTCCCTTACGGGCATTGACTTCCCGAGGAATAAGACCCGGTCGGTGAGACCGAGCTGATTCGAGCGGCTCTTGAGCTCCTCCAAGAGATCGCCTTCACCGAGAATGGCGAAGAAGGTGTTCGGTACCATGTCCTTCACGATGGCGGCCGCTTCGAGGAGATTTTCAGGGCTTTTTATCCGTGTCAATCTACCTGCCCACCCGATCACGGTGACGTTCTCTCCAATATTGTGTGCTTCTCTGAACGCTTTCTTCCTCTGTGAGTCCTGACCGTATTTTGAGATGTCTATACCAGGAGAGATGGCTACGAACTTCTCCCTGCGTGCGATACCCCTCTCGACGTGCTCATCAATGCTCCGTTTTGTTAGGAGAACTACCTTATCCGCCAGCGGGGCCATGAGCCTTTCCGTGAGCACTATTAGCTTTGTGATGAACGAATTGTAATAGCCATAGAATAGATGACCATGTGTCGTGTGTACAACGGGTGTCCTGCCGTTTGCACGTGCAGCCAGCCTTCCCAGAACTCCCGCCTTCGAACAGTTCGTATGTATGACGTCGGGTTTCAACGCCTTGAAAAGGCGGTAGAGTTTAAAAAGCGTGATACAGTCACGGAGAGGATCGAGCGTCCTCCGCATTTCATCGACCATGATCACTTCTATACCGGTCCTTTTTTTAAAATCATCGAGGCTCGTATGGGGATCCTCCGTCCTCCCCGCTATGATGATGGAATCGAATCCGAACTCCCTTATCCTATCAGCAAGAAAAAGCACCTGCTGTGATGATCCGCCGAAATCAAGTCTCGTGATCACATGCAGCACGAGCTTCCTCCCGTCACGGTCGGGGGATGTCCGTTCGGCTATCTCTCCTTGGATTTTCCGATCCTCACACTTCATTTCCATTTCCTGCCTCGCCCCCTCACCGATCTCCCGTCAGTTCAACGATCCCTTCCGCAGAAAGCCACTTCAGAACCGGTATAGTTCAGTACACCTTGAGCAGGCCGGGAACATCCCGCGCTCCTTTAAATCCTTTCTGAATCTTTTCGCGGCAGGTCCTTCGATAATCGCCTCGATTGAATCTTCGTGCATGTTCCCGAAAGTTACTCCCAGCGAAAGGCATGGTCTCACATCTCCGTTCGGGAAGATATAGAGGACCATCCAAGGGCTGAGGCATCTGCTCTTGTATGAATCCGGTTTGTAGTGCAGATCGCTGTAGTACCGTCTGATCTCATCGTCCGTATAGTTGGGGTAGAACGCCACCTTCACTCCGTTTTTCATGCTGCTTATCATATCTTTCTCGTTAATAAGAAGATCGACATCGATCCGCGGCGGCGCATCCCTGACAAAGCCCTGGAAGTCTGAAGGGCAGACCCCGTAAAGCTCTTGTAGCAGCTGCTTGTGCCGTCTCATGTCGCTCTTGCCTATAAAAATGGGGTGGTGAAATGTGACGCTTGAGACCTCCAGCCGTCTCGCGACAGGAATCAGTTCGTGAAGCCGCTCGGCATTGCCTTCCCATATGGTTGTGTTTATGTTTACAACAGGCCGCCTCTTGCCGGCCTTCTTCTTCTCCTCGTTTAAAAGCCCCACTCCTCTTATGACCCTCCCGAAGGTTCCCGGCTTCCCCCGTATCCGATCATGCACCTCTCGAGGACCGTCGAGTGACACGATTATCTCATCTATACCGGAACCGACGAGATCCTCCGCCATCTTCCAAAGCAGTGTGCCGTTTGTTATAATGTTGCACCTGAGTCGCGCTCTCTTGACGATTTGAATCATATCCACTATCTCTCTGTGCAGGAGAGGCTCCCCTCCGAAAAGAGTCACCGCCGGCCTCCAGTCGGCAACCTGACAGACGACGGAGTTCACGTCTCGAGCGCTCAACTCCATGGCCCGGATGTTTCCTTCCATTTCCCTGAAAGATCCTCTCTCCCCCCACTGGCCGCACATGCTGCAGGCCAGATTACACCTGTAGCCGACAAGTATCGAAACGGTTTCGGGGTATACCCTCCCCTCTCCCCTCACGTATGAGAGGTAGGAGAAAAACCTCCTCCTCCCGGCCGCAATAGCGTATTGCGGGTCAGACATCGACTTGAAGAGTAACCTTCTTATGTTCCTCAGCCGTATCAGTGGTATCCCTCCTCGTCCATGAACGATCTGTTACAATCTTCACAGCCTGGGCCAGATCAAGCGTACTCACCCCGGGATGCACCGGCAGCAGCAGGATCTCACGGGCAAGCCTCGAGGCCCCTGGAAACGGGTCCGGGCTCTCACAGTGGCCCAGTTCATAGATCCTGTGGATGGGAAGCGGGTAGAGAGTCGTCACACCAAGTCCAACACCGGTCAGCCTATCGATCATCTCCTCCCTCAACGGACTCTGAACGAGGATCGGGAACTGGTTGTATACCGGGTACGAACCGGCTGCGACACTAGGAGTAGTCACATGCTCGTAGCCCCTCAGCGAATCGTAAAGGAAGGTTCCGTTCTCATGCCTCTTTGAGAAAATCTCCTCTCTCCTCTCCATAAGAGAGCATCCAAGGCCCGACTGAAACTCCGTATATGAGATGAGTTCTATATCCTCGTGGAGTCCCCGGTACTTATATCTGCATGCGATGGGCCAGAGTAAAGAGTAGAATTGCGGCCTCCAGACGAGCGAGAGACCCACCGCCTTCAGTATGGTGTGCAATTTCATCACACCGTTCGGAGATCTGAGCTTCTCTTGCTCCTCTGCCACCGCCTCGAAGATGTCCTCCCTGTCGGTGAGAACTGCACCGCCTCGGACGGTGGAGATGTTTTTCCCCCTGTTGAAGCTGAAAAAGCTCACATCCCCCATGGATCCGGCGGGCCTGCCGCCCACAGAAGAACCCATCGCACTTGCCGCGTCCTCGATGACGAAGACGCCGGCTCTGGATGCAGATTCCTCGAGGTTGGAAATGTCTTCGATCAGACCATACATGTGTACCGGCATTGCGGCCAGAGTCCTTTCGCACATAGCGGCTTTCATGGCATCGAGGTCCTGATTGAACGTAGTGATCGAAACCTCCGTTAGAACCGGCAGAGCGCCTGCCTCCCTCATCGCCAGCACGAGGGAAGGCGCCGTGTAGGCCGGCATCAACACTTCACAGCGGTCTTTAAGGCAGAGGCGCTTCAGGGACCTCAGGATAAGATAAAGCGCTGTCGTTCCGGATCCCGTCAGGGCGCAATACCTTCTCCCCGTCATCTCGCAGAGCAAGCGGCGGAACTTCGGGCCGGTATCTCCCGCACCGAGCCCCCTCAGGATGGAAGCGGCGTCAATTGGCGTCCCTATCGATGGTATCCTTGTGAACATCTTCGTATCCCTTCCTGAAAACGAGTACATACGAGTAGGCCCAAAATCCCCTTACCGGACCCACGGATTCCCGCGCACTCAGTGAGAGGCCGGCTTTGTTACCTGCTTCTATCACATCACGAAGCTTGTGCGCCCGTAGCGGAATCCTACGTAAAATTCTTCCGAATAGGAACCTGCCTACGACAAGGGGATTCATCGGGTTTCTCAGCTCCACGTAGACGGAGCCTCCCGGTCTTGTTACCCGGGAAATTTCGGCGAAATACCTCCTCAATCCTCCGTTTCCATCCAGGTTTAAAAGCGTATTGATGCATAACGAAGTGGAAAAAGCTCCCGTCCTGAAAGGCAGTAAACCGATATCGCCGAGCACGAGGCGTGGTTTCCCGTTACCACCTCGTGCGTCCATCCTCCGGAGCATGGAGCTGGCTTTTTTAAGCTGAGACATTGAAATGTCCACTCCCCACAGATCCCTGTTGCCGCCTCCGTTTCTTACGAGATTTCCTAGCAGGTATCCCTTGCCGCAGGCTATGTCAAGTATGGGACCATCTGCCTCCCGAACCAGATCCAGGGAGAGTTTCCTGGCCCGCCTGGTGATGAATCCAGCATCCTCTTTTGCATACTGCTCCACGGACTCCGGCGTTTTACCTTCCCCCCTCACATCGAGTGTCCAGCCGAAGATTGTGCTGTATGCGATACCTATCCTTGAGCAGAGTGATTCCATCTTCGATATCACCTCGTCAACGGACACGGCACGGATGCAGTCGGGACTCTCGCACCGCTTTCTCCTGCACTCTTTTTGTTCGGACCCCTTCCATCCCCGGCTGCAACTGTAGGGATCTGCGAAGGCCAACTCCCTCCTTGATTGGGGTAGGAGAGGCAGGTACCTGTGACGGTTCGTCTGTCCGAAGATAGCAACCATTGGAACACCGAGGGCGGCGGCCAGATGCATGGGCCCTGAATCATTTGTCAAAAAAAGGCTCGAACGTTCGAGCAGAGCCGCGACCTCACCCAGCGACAGGTTGGTAACCGGCACGAATTTATCGCCTCCATTCTTGCACACCTCCCGAACAAGAGCATCCTCCCCGGGGCCTCCTATTACAGCGAGAATGGCCCCAACATTATCTGTCAGCCACCTCCCGCAGACCGTGAAGCGCTCTGCGGGCCATCTCTTACCAATCCCCATCCCTCCGGGATGCATCGCCGCGAGGATACCACCCATGCCTGTCCTGTTTCTCTCTAATAAGCATGCTACTTTTCCCCTCTCCTCATCACGGACATGAAAGATGGGGGCGCTCACCGGGCTCCTTAGCCCCAGAAGCGCTGACACTTCGAGTTTTCTGTCCATCTCGTGGCTGGTCGATGAAAGATCCTCGGCGGTTCTCAGGTCGTAAAACCCGCCCCTCCCGTCGCTGCCTCTGCCGACCGTTTTCCCGGCCCCGATGGATCCCACAAGCAATCTCCTTCTTACATCAGCCGACCACGATTCTATTCCCGAAAGGTCGACCAGGAGGTCGTATTTTATCTTCCTCAGAGACAATATCCGGGAAAAAGCCTCTCCACAGGCCGGGAAGCCGCTTCTAAGAGGAAAGGGAAGCAGCTCAAATCCCCGGCGGCAGGATGCCGCTTTTGCCTCTGACTCGCCTAGCCTCTCCAGTACAGTCAGGGACCGGGGGACGGTCAGTATCGTGATCCCCCAACGGTGATATCCCCTGCATAGTGCTAGCACGGCCGGAACCGAGAGAATCACATCCCCGATCCCACCCAGCTCGAGTATCAGCAGCCTGGAGATTTTCCCGTCCCTCCGGTCAATCATCGTTTCATCGCCTCTGTTATGAATGTTTTTTCCCGCCCGCGCTTCTCGGCGGCATTTCTCAAGTCTGTTAGCCTCCTCAAGGTGAGGGATACAACATCATCGACCCCGATCCCTCTGAGGCAGCTGTGGTGGAAACACAGCGGCTTATCGCATGGCCTGCAATCAAGCGGTGTCTCGCAGATCCAGTCCAGGGAGCTTCCGACGGGCAGAAAAGCCTTCCGTGTGGGTCCTGTCAGAGAAATTGTCGGAACTCCCAGAGCCCGGGCGATGTGGAGAGGTCCCGAGTTATTGCATAGCATGAGGGTGAGCTTCCCGACAACGGCAATGAAGCGACCCGGCTCCACATCTTCCAGTAACACGAGACCTCCCGGAAGCGCCCCTTCCAGCCCCAGTTCCTCCCTCCATGCACCGCCCTGAAAGAGGATGACTTTTACATGAGCCCGCCTGCTTACCTCGAGGGCAACTCTGTAGAAGCGCTCTAGCGGCCATCTCTGGGTCTCATATCTTCCGCCGGGATGGATCCCGATTACGGGCTCAGCCTGGACACACCCTAATCCCTCTAATTTCTCCTGTGCCCATCTGGCATCGGATTCACTGATATCGATGCATCCATCTAACCCAGAAAAACTGTCATATCCCTTCCAGCCGAGGCTCCTGGCGAGAGAGTCCAGGCTGTCAAGCATGTTCTGGTCCAGATCTACCCTGGGCGATATGATGTTGTAAAACGTTTCCCTGCCGAACGAGGTGAAGCCGCAACGATACTTCCTGCCGACTAACCGGCTGAGGACCGCCGATTTAAGGCTGTGGGTTATGAACGGATCGATCACCAGATCGAAATCCTCTGCCCTGAGCGTGCGCAAAAGCTTGATCGCGCATAAAGGGCCGATGCCGTTGGATTCAATCACCTGGTAAACATCGTGTGCCGCGGCCAGGAGCCGGCTGTTTTTCCTCCCGGCAAGCACGTAAATGAGGGCACGGGGGTAAATTCTCTTCAGGGTCCTTACAAAAGGTAGAGTGAGCACCGCATCGCCTAAGCCGTCATACCTCAGCACGAGTATCTTCTTCACATCACAAAGGCTGAGGGAGCCGTCCCTCTTCACCGGAAACGGGTTGAGAGCCCTCATCAGCGCACGCCTCAGAGGAAGGTAGGCCCGTTTAAGCCTGCGTTTTATCCATTCCCTCAGGGGGATTCCACTGATCAGCTCGAGCGCTTCCCAGTATAACCAGGATCGCCGCAGCATGGCATCCCGATGACACATAAAAGCCCGGGCCAGCGCCACCGCCCCAAGCCTGGCAGCGATTCCGACCAGCAGGAGACTCTTCACCACGGCGAAGGTGCGAGGTCTGTGCTTTCTGTAATATATGAGCGTGCTTTGGAGCGAGTAGAAGAATCCTCTATCGGCAAGCTTCCCGATGCTTGAGTTCCAGTGATGGATAGCCTCGGCCTCGCCAACGAACGAGACTACATAGCCGGACCGGGCCACCCTCCTGCAGAGGTCTGTATCTTCACAATACAGGAAGAAGGTCTCATCCATGCCTCCCATGCTGTCGAAGACGTCTCTTCTCACCATTAAGCAGGCGCCGCCGAGCCAGGAGACATCGCGGGGTCCGGAACTTCTCCAGAACAGAGAGGCGAGGCATTTCCTCAGCCACCTTACCCGATAGACCATCTCAAGCACAGAGGCAGCCCCGATGGCATATGATAGGGCGCTGGCGAGTCCCGGGAAACTCCTGTTGAAAGACCTCTGTGTTGAACCATCGGGGTTTGAAAGCATAGGGCCGCAGACGCCCACAACCGGTCGATCCTCCATGTATGAGGTGAGTGCACGCAGCGCCCCACCCACTAATTCCACGTCGGAGTTCATTATTAGCAGGTATCTTGAGGAGGCGCCCTCCGCCGCTCGATTGACGGCAGAAGCATAGCCGGGATTGTCTTCGAGTTCCAGGAGATTTACCCAGTCAGCACTCTCCTTCACCGCGGTCACGCTTCCGTCTGTTGAACCGCAGTCCACCACGACTACTTCCAGGCGAACGTCCCCAAGCTGCGACTTGATTGATTCCAGACAACGAAGGAGATGATCCCTGGTATTCCTGTTGACGACAATCACCCTGCACAGTGGAATGTCACTATCGTCTTCCACCTTCGCCCAGTATATCATCGTATATCCTCTGTATTCTCGAGACGTGCCTTTCTATGGTGAATTTCCTGAGCACTCTTTCGCGTCCTGACCTGCCCATCCGCTCCCGGAGGTCTCTGTCTGCCGAAAGCCTCTTTATAGCACTTGCCATTAGTCTCACATCGCCTGGTTCAACGAGTAGAGCACTCACCCCAGCCTCGACAACTTCCCTCACCCCACCCCCTGCTGTGGCAATGACAGGTTTCCCCGCAGCCATCGCTTCGATGAGCACCCTGCCGAATGGTTCTCTTTCGCTTGCGAGAACGAGTATGTCCAGCGCCTGGATCACCCTCTCGACATCCCGCCTGTATCCGGTCAAAGTCACCCTGTCGTTGAGTCCGAGCTCTCTCACAAGTTCAGCCAGCCTCCGCCTCCTGCCGTTCTCTGTGAAGAGCTCATCGCCGACGATGACAAACCTGAGATCCTCCCTGCCCTCCAGGGCCCGCTTTGCCGCCCTCACGAACAGCTCGTGTCCCTTCCCGGTCCCTATCCTCCCCACGATCCCGACCAGTATCTCATCTTGCCCTACCCCCAGATCCCTCCTCACAACCTCGCCACCGTTTCCATTGAAAAGCCGCAAATCAACCCCGTTATAGACGACTTCAAGACGCTTCCTCGCCCAGGGTATATCCTTGACCCTCCTCGCCACGGCCCTGGAATTCGCGATGATTCTGGTCGGCAGGAAGGAGAGAGGTCGTTCGAGATCTCTCATGCCCGGTACGACTAGATTCCTTATATGCCAAACACTCGGTATGCCGAGGAGCCTGGCGGCTACTCCCGATGCGATGTTTTCCCTCGTACCGTTTCCATGGATTATGTCAACCTTCTCCCTTCGCGCTATTTTTACCATTCGTGAAACGGCTCTCGGCCAGCCGAGGAATTTTCCCTTCAGAAGAGGCGGCAGCGAGAAACCGGTCAAACATCCAACACCGCACTCCCTCAAGCTCACAGAGAGAGTCCCCTCGGCCGGCAGCACGACGAGAGGCGAATATCTTTCAAGATCGAGGTTTCTCACAAGCTCGAGGAGGCTCTTCTCCCCGCCTCCAATCTCCGACTGTCCGTTCACGTACATAACTGTGTAAGGCTTTGGCATATTCCTCACCGCCTCAAAGCAGCGACTTGTAAAACTCGACAGTCATTTCAGCTATTTTATCCCACCCGAAATTCCTCTCGGCCATGAGGCGCGAGACCTCCCCCATCTTGTATGTCTCATATGGAGGGAGTTCGAGCAGGCGGAGAATAGCGCCGGCGAGTGCGTTGGGATCCTCAGGTGGAACGAGGAAACCGTTTATACCCTCCTCCACGATCTCCGGGAAAACGCCCACCGCTGTAGCAACAACCGGTTTCCCGAATGCATACGCGAGCTGGAGAGCTCCGCTTCCATCTGATTCCCTGTATGGAAGTACCACGAGCCTGGCCTGGGAAAACATGCTACCGATCTCGCCATCATCCACGTAACCCGGTTTGAGCAGCACGGAGCCGCTGACACCTTCCTCGGCGATAATCCTCTCATACTCCTGGGTAATCCTTCCCTGCCCCTTCCCCGCGATCACAAGCAGTGCGTTCTCGTGCAGCCTCCGCACTCTGGAGAAGGCCCTGATAAGTATATCCACACCCTTGTATTGTCTTAGATGCCCGAAGAAGAGTATTGTGTCAGAATCACCTCTTTCATACTGCGGCGCACGCAAACCGTCGCCGTTGCCGTTCGATAAGAAGAGGTAGTTCCCATGGGGAATCACGACGACCTTCGATTCATCTATCGAGAATCTTCTGGTCAGCAGGTCTTTAGAGTAGGCTGAATGGACTATTATGCCGTCACATGAGCGATATATCCTGCCGAGAGTGAACTCCATGCCTTTAGCCTGTTTCTCGGCTTCCTCATGAGGCAGGATGTTGTGCGCGGTGACGATGATCTCTTCACAGTGTTTCTTGAACAGGGGCAGCATCAGCCAATCCCTCCTGGCGCTGAATCCGGACTGAATATGCAAGACCGTTGGAGATTCGCTTCTCAGAGTTCTAAGGAATGTGCGCATTCTCTCCGGGTAGTTGCCGCCATCCTTGAGGATGGTGAGGATCTCATAGTCTCTCTCACGGTTCCTGAGTTCGTATACTTCGTTGGTCACCAGCGTAGTGCTGATACCGTATTGAGAGAGTGCCTGGGAGAGGCAATGTGAATAGTGGCTCACACCTCCCCAGCCTGAGGTTTCAAGCATCAATACATTCATCGGCCCCTCCCATCAGGGGTCACTTCCATGTAGAATGCCTCCATCCTTCTCTGAAATTCAGATGCAGTATATCGCTTCTTGTAAAGCTCTCTGGCTCTCTGCCCCATCCGCATGCGAAGGTCGTTCTCATCAAGGAGTTTGCCTATTGCGTTTGCGAGCTGTCTCACAGATCCCGGCTCGACGAGGATGCCGGTTTCACCATCCCGTACGGTGTCGGCAAGCCCGTGTATGTTCGAGGCCACCACCGCTTTCCCGGCTGCCATCGCTTGAAGCAGAACGAGGGGCTGCCCCTCGTAGATCGATGGAATGGCAACGAGATCGCTGAGGCAGAATATCTTCCAAACATCCTCCCTGAAGCCCGTGAATATGACCGAATCTCCCAGCCGAAGCTGCTCTACTCTCGAGCGCAGCAGATGGGCCGAAGGACCTTCGCCTGCGATCACGATCGCCACATCTTTCCTGCCAAGCTGCCGTGCGGCCTCG
Source organism: Candidatus Glassiibacteriota bacterium (assembly GCA_046760905.1). Lineage (GTDB taxonomy): Bacteria > Gemmatimonadota > CAZMKB01 > CAZMKB01 > CAZMKB01 > JBHIFB01. The sequence continues at coordinate 17,801 of JBHIFB010000027.1, forward strand.
AGGAGGTGACCGAATCCCTTCTGAGGGGTCAACCTGCCAGCGCAGGCTACGATTTGCTTTCCATTAACGATGCCAAGCTCTCTCCTCAAGCCTTCGAGGTCAGCCTGTCTGACCTCTCCCTGATCTTCGACACCGTTCTCGATCACCCTCACTTTCCCTGGAACCACGGAAAAGTGAGAGAGCAGCTCATCCCTGTTCTGTCCGGACAGGACAATGATGCGTTTGAATAGACGCAGGATGAGTTTCTCGAGGAGTCTTCCTCTCATAGTTCGGGTCCTGTTTTGTGGTGTGAGATGGTATGTCGCGAGCAGGCACCTGATGCCGGCGAGCCTCGCTGCAAGCACTGAATACTGCTGGCTGTATGGATTCGACTGGTTGAAGTGAACGACATCGGGCGATAGACGCCTGAAGAATCTCACATGCTTCATGAAGCTTACCAGGTCGGATTTTCCTCTGATCCTCTGGATGCGATGGACTTCCACACCCGCCTCTCTGAGCCTCTCGGTGAACCGCCCGAGCCTGGAATCGGTGTCATGCACGTACGAGAACCTGAACCTTCCCTGAGGGAATCCCCTTGCTATCTGATACACGTACTCTTCAGCTCCACCGTAGTGGGGTGATTGGGAATAGAACAGTATCCGGATGTGAGAATCGCTCACTTCATCCTCCTATTACCTCTTCATAGACCGAGACTAGCTTTTGAGCCATCAACATCCAGTCGAATACAGAAACCGCCTTCTCCCTCGCAGCCGCTCCGAGCCTCTCCCTGTATACCCGGTCAACGAGAAGCCTCTCCATCGCCCCCGCAAGCTGAGCCGGATTTTCCTGATCAACAAGTATGCCAGATACACCATCATCCACTATTTCATCCACTCCACCCCCCACGGTTGCAACGACAGGCTTACCCGATGCCATGGCCTCGAGCAGAACCATCCCGAACGGCTCCCCGTGGGAGGGCAAGCAGAAGAGAGCACAGCTTCTGAACTGCTTTGCCACATCCGTGTGAGGTAGCTTTCCGAGAATCTCTGTCCTGTCATCGATGCCGAGCCTGGCGGCAAGGGCCCTGACGCCATCCGTATCACCCTCCCCAACCAGCCGGAGCCTCGCATCCACCCGGCCTCTTAAGATCGAGAAGGCATGAAGCAGATCATAGATTCCCTTCCTGGCAGTCAGAAGACCGAGAAAGAGAATGACCGGGAGCCCGCTTTGACAATAACCGTTGGGGTGGAAAACGTCGGTGTCTACTCCGTACTGCAGGCGGACCGCTTTTCGAAGGAGACTCTCTGGAAGATGCCCCTTTAACTTTTCACTGCTCAACAGTATGGTTCTCGCTTCCGATAGTGTCCTCGAGTAAAGACGCTTTCCAAGGTGCATATCGAGCCGGTCTGCGAGCTTCGCTTTTAAAAGAGCCGGGAAATCAATCCCAGCCGGTTCCGATCCCCTATCCTCACAACACCGCCATGTGAGTGACATGGGTCCGTAAACGAACGGCGGCCCCAGCCTCGTGAGGAGGCTGAACTTTCCCTCATAGGCAGGCTTCATGTGATGGATGATGTCGATGCCCTCCCGCTTGAGTATCTTTTTCGCCTCCTTGAGGGCCATAAGTGAGAATCTCCACCAGAGGAGCTTCTTCGATGCATGTCCTCCATCTGAAGAGCTTAAGCATCTGGGGCAAAGCTCTATAGCTCTGAGCCCCTCCACCTGTTTTGACAGTGAGACCCGTGGGGACAGGACTGTCACTCTGTGTCCCATCCTCGCGAGACTCGAGGCGTAACCGTAGGCGATCTGCGTCTCGCCCGCCCCGATGAAGTCTGAGAAATGAAGTGATGCCGACGATATGAGAATATTCATCCCCCGACGACCTCCCTTATCAGATTCCCCCACCGCTTCCCGACTCTCCCGCAGTCGAACTCCTCTGCCCGCCTCCTCGATTTCCCCGAAGGCTTCCTTCGCGAGGCCCTGGCAAGTGCTCTTGAATAGGCCGTCTCGTCTTCGGGTTCGCAGTAGTCGATGGAACCATTACCCAGCAGAGCCCTTGCCCCCTCGCGAACCGTCACAACCGGCAGGTTGCAGGACATCGCTTCGAGAACGGCCAGAGGGAACGCCTCCCTCAAAGATGGCAACGTGAAGACGTCTGCCATGTTGTAGTAGTCAACCATGGCCTCCTTCGACGCGCAGTCAAGCATAAACCTCCCCTTCCCGAGCTCAATTTGCCCGAGCTCTGTTATCTCATCTTCCAGTGGCCCGCTGCCGAGCACCAGAAGGCTGCCCCTTTTAAGCCGTGCCACAGCCTTCACGGCCAGATCGATTCTTTTCTCCGGTTCCAGGGCACCGACCACAATGTATACGGGTCGCTCGAGGGCAAGATCCAGTCGGGACCGGCCGGGTTTGAAGCGGGATGTGTCGACTAAAGTCGGAAGGAGCGTGATCCTCCGAGCGGGGAAACGGTCCTTCAATTCTTCGACTATTGCCGGATTGAGCGTGACGTAATAGTCCGATGGAACAGATAACTCCTCCACGGCACCGCCCAGTCCGCCGTGACCGACGGATATGACCTTCAGTCCATAAAGCTTTTTAGCGAGGTTTGAGACCACAGCACCCCAGAAGCCCACGGATTGCACCAGGACGTCGTGATTCCGGCCTCTGATAGCCAGAAGCATTCCGAGGGAGAAGGTCAGCTTCTCGATCCCACACGGATCGAGATGAAGCCTCTTCAGTAAGCGCTGCAAAGCCCGGGGCAGGGCCTTCATAATATTCACAGCCAGCCGGTTGTTCCTGCTCACACAGGGTATCCTGGTATGGTTCGCCCCGTTTCCTCCTCCGTAAACGGATACGTTGAAATCGGCTGATAGAACTCTCCCGAGCTCTTCTGTGAACCTCTCAACGCCCCTGTCGACGATGCCAAGCCCCGAAGAGGCGAGAGCTACAGAGACAGGCCGCCTCGCAAAAGCTTCGGCTCCCTCATACGGAGAAAGCGTCTCGACGAGTTCTACCAGCTGCGCCTTGAGGCTATTCCATCCAAGCTCTGTGACATCTCCCCTTCCCCTACCTGAACCCACCTCACCTCGCATGAGCTCGACCAGCGCTTCCTTCACACTGGCGGGATCCCTTGGGTCGGCGATCACGCCCCTTCCGTACTCCCTCACAAGCCCGGCGGCCTCCCCGTCAGGGGGCACTACCGCAAGAACGGGTTTTCCCGAACCTATGTACTCGAATGTCTTCCCGGGCACCCAGGCGCCCGATCCGCCTGTTGAGGGCACAAAAAGAAGCAGGGCATCGGCCGCTAACAGACATGCCGGCACCTCAGAGTGGTCTATGGCGGATTCTACAGCCACGATGTCTCTCAGGCCGGATCTTTCCGCCGCTTCTTCCAGCCTCTCTTTCCCGGCCGAGAGGAAAAACAGAACCCTCACCCTCTCTCTTAAATCCGGCTCCTGGCTTGCAAGCAAAGACAGCGCATCGAGGAAAGGCCCGGGGAAATAATCTTCGTAGAAGGCACCCGCATAGCAGATCACGAATTGATCGGCGCTGCCTTTCCCGCCTTTTTTCAGTTTCTTCCCTCCCCTTCGGCGCGCTTTCTCATAATCCTTTTCATCAAAACCGCTATAGAGGGCAAGCACCTTCTTCTCTTCGATTCCGAAAGAGCGAATGAGATTTTCCTTCTGGCCTCGGGAGGCTGTGATCACAGAATCAGAGATACTGTGGCACAGCCGCTCCATGTATCTGTGAAGCTTTCGGGCGGTCTTTCCCTTTTCCCTGAAGTGAGGATTCTGCGTCCAGGCATCTCTGTGATCGGCTATCCACCTCACATCCCGCAACCTCCTGAACACCAGGCCGATCAGATGAGCCGACCAGGGCGGTGAGCTGGTTATGATGATGTCCCCTTTTTGCGGCTTCCACCTGTAAAGCAGGAAAGCGACGGATAGGGCCCAGAGTATCTTCTCATCCGGGAAAAGCAGCATCTTCCGCATGTGGTAGATTAGCCCTCCAATTCCCGCCCTTGAGAGCCTGGCCTGAAGCGGCTCAAGCAGGGATGAGGGCGAGAACACACTTTTCACGAATACTTTCTGATCCCGTTCACGAAGCAGGCTAAGATCCAGCCCTCGCGCATCCTTGGACTCCTTCGCCGTAAGGACGACCACGTCCCGCCCCCGGCTGCTCAGAGCGCTTGCGAACCTGTTGGGCCTGTAGCTCCCGCTCCTCACCCGAGGAGGGAAATCGTATGCAACGAGAAAGATTCTGCCGCCTCTTGATTTCATGAGTTCTCCACCCATCCCCCGGCTGTCTGAACCGGTATCCTGCACATGTCATAAACCAGCTTCCCACTCATCAAAATCGATCCATCACCAACGCTCAAAATCGATCCGTCACCGAAATATCCGCATAAGCCAGTCATATATCATTTCTCCTGCGCGGGCCTCTCCCTGAATGCCCCGAGGCCCTGAAAAAGGCACTTGAGATCAACCCGAACGAAGAGGAACCTGATTATAGAGGGTGAGATCTGCTCCAGCACACCGATTAGCTCACACCTGTCTCTCGGGAACAGGTATTCCAGGGAAAAGAGCCAGCCAAGCGTACCCAGAGAGGCACAGCTTGCGAGTCTCCCGTAACTTGTCACTTTGCAAGGCATCAGAACGAAGTGGTCATAGGCGAGTATGCTCAGAATCATCAGGGCCGATGTTACAACGGCGGGTATATATGACCTGTAATACCTCGCATCGCTCAGGTCGATCGTAGAGTTGGTCAGTCTCATTACAACGGGGAAGAAGCCGCTGTATACTATGAGATAGGCGACTGAAACTCCCGCAATCCCATAGGGGAGGCCAAGGTATATGCCAAGGCCCAGCAATGGGAGAAGCACCAGGTTCCATCCCAGCTCAAGGGAGGGCCTCCCTTTTGCGAGCACGACCGAACCAACCAGTGTCCCCACGGACTTCAGCATCCCCACGAAGATGAGCACCCTCACAGCTACAACGGCTTCGAGCCACCTCTCTCCGAAAACAACCAGGATCAGATCATGGGCTGTGGTACCCAGAAGGGCCAGGGCAGGGAAAGAGATTAGAGAGAGTAAGCGAACGGTCCTCGTGTAGGCATATTGCAGCCTGCTGTTATCGTCCTGAATGATTGAAAAGGTGGGAAAGGTCACTTTCGTTATCACTCGAGACAGTTTGTTGAGAGGAATTGTTATGAGCCTGTATGCGAGGGTATAGAGTCCGAGCAGGTGGGCGCCGAGGTACTTTCCGACAAGCAGATAATCGATGTTGGTCCAGGAGTATGTCACAAGTCCGTTAGCGAGAACACTTCTCGAGTATTTGAACAATTCCCCAAATGCCGCCCTGCTGAAGACCATGCCTGGCCTCCAGGGATGCAAAAACCACATAAGTGTGGAGGAGGTAATCGTACCGCTGATACCACCCAGCACGAGGCTGTATGGCCCGAATCCCAGGAGGGCGAGAAGTATCGAAATCGACGCTGATGAAACGGTGGCACCCACCTCGGTCATCATCAGCCGCTTGAAGGCCAGCTCCCTCGTGAGTAGTGCCCTGTGGATTCCGCCAAGCGGTCCCGCAATGAATCCAATCGATGAGAGGATGACGATGGGGGCGATGATCTCCCTGCCATAGAACATAGACAGCGGCTTTGAGGCAACGATCGCGGCTATGAAAAGGAGCGCTCCTGTACCGATCCCTGCCCAGAAACTCGTGGAAAGGTGTTTTTCCTGAAGTTTCTTTCTGTGGATAATCGCAGGGGCGAGGGCAAGACCACTCAGTGTCCCGATAGCTTCCGTGAATACCGCGGCCATTCCGACAAGGCCGAAGTCCTCGGGAAATAGCAGCCGGGCGAGCACGATGGTGACACCGAATTGTATCGTCTGCACAGCCGTCTGGGATAGGCCCGTCCAGGCGAATCCTGATATCGCCCTTCTTCCAAGAGATTGTCCGGAGTCAGCCATCTTCAAACTCCATGGCGGCTTCTGTGCTCTGCAGCAGTGTGTGTCCTCTTCCGCTTCGAGCCGTTATGCCGATAATAGGAACAGATCCCATCGATCACCCTCTCCTGGTCGACCACGCTCAATCCGGGATAGATCGGGAGACGAATCAGCCTGCTGCTGACGTATTCGGTCACAGGAAGCTCGATCCCGGCCATGCCGAGCTGCTCTGTTACAAACGGTGATGAGTGGAGCGGGATGAAGTGGAAAGTCGTTTCGATGCCCAGGGCTCTGAGATATTTTATAAGCTCATTCCTCACAACCGAGGTTTCGGTGAGGAAATAGAAGATGTGCCAGTTCGGTCCGGCCCCTTCCGGTATCTTACAAAGCCTTATGAGGCCTCTTTCGGCGAGATTCGCGAGCCCCTCGCTGTAACGCCTCCAGATCTTCTCCCGCTCCGAGGTTATCCATGACATCTTATCGAGCTGCACCGCGAGTATCGCCGCCATGATTTCTGAAAGGACGTAACTGCTTCCCTTCGATATCCATGTGTATCTTTCTACCTCGCCCCTTAAAAACGCTGAACGGTTCGTCCCCTTCTCCCTTATGACCTCGGCGACGCGTGCTGTTTTTTCGTCATTCGTGATGAAGGCCCCGCCCTCCCCACACACGATGTTCTTCGTGCCGTGGAAGCTTATGCAGCCTATGTCTCCTATGCTTCCAAGCTGTGCACCTCTCCAGGTAGCACCTATGGCATGGGCGGCATCCTCGATCACGTATATCCCGGAATTTCTTGCGATCTCAAGAAGCGAATCCATCTGGCACGACACACCGGCATAATGTACCAACACCATAGCCCTCGTCCTCGGACTTATGACCCCCTTCACCTTATCCGGGTCGATTGTGAGATCGTCCATGCGTATGTCAACGAACACCGGCCTTGCTCCCACCATTAAAACCGCGTTGGCCGTGGAGACGAAGGTGAAACTCGGCAGCAGCACCTCATCACCCGGTCCGATGCCGAGTGTCAGGAATCCGAGTTCCATCGCGTGTGTGCAGGAGGTTACAAGCAGCGCATGACGCGCCCCCAGGAGACTCTTCAGTTTTCCCTCCACTCGCAGGCCCACGGCTCCGTTGCCTGATACATTCCCCTTCATGATGACATCAGCAGCCGCACGGGCTTCCTCCCTTCCGAGAAACGGTCGGTTGAATGGGATGAAACCTCCTCTGGCGTTCACGAACTCACCTCCTCGTATTTACGCTCGAGCTTGCATGCCTCATGATGTATGTTGTAATTCTCCACGACGTGGAGTCTCCCTAATTTGCCCATCTTTCGCAGCTCCTGCGGTCTTCTGATCAGCGATGTGAGTGCTGTGGCAAGTGCCTTAACATCACCCTCTCCAACGAGGATCCCCCCCTCTCCGTTTACGACGTATTCCGGTATATCAGCATGAGTCGTCGATAGGACGGGTAGCCCGCTCGCCTGGGCCTCGAGGAGGACAGTAGGTGCTCCTCCCTCCGTATCACCGTCTTCGGCCACCCTACTCGGTGCGATGAGCAACTGAGCTCCATACAGCTCTTTTTTGTAGGCATTATGGTCGATCATTCCCAGGAAGTGCACATACGGAGAAAGGAAATTGTCTTCTACGAACCCTTCCGCCTCCTCCCTCATGGGCCCGTCCCCTACCACCCTGAACTCGAGGTCCATTCCCTCCCCGCGAACGAGCTTCACTGCTGCCAGGGCATCGAGCAGACCCTTCTTCTCCACGAACCTCCCGCAGAAGAGCAGGCGAAAATTCCCACCGCTTCCGTGTAAGGGCCGCTCAATGTAGGCGAACTGCTCGACATCGACCCCGAGATGCTGGATAGCTATCATATCGTGAGGACATCCCAGATCTATGAGCCTGCACTTCATTGCCGTGCCTTCCGCGAGGAAGAGATCGCCTTCCTCGAACAGCATCCGGAAGAGCTTCTGGTTCCCTGGTTCTTTAGCCTGTTTCGAGGCATCCACTCCGTAGAAAGATGTAATGAGAGGGATGCCGAGCCTTCTTTTCAGCACGACCGCCCTGGCACCTAACAGACCGAAATGGGCATGCACCAGATCGGCGCCTTCAGCGCCTATGATCGATTCGGCGCCTGCGAGATCACAATCGGAACCCAGGCCGATGCGGCCCAGGATCGATTTTATCCTTTTCCTCCCGTGCCCATCCAGGAGGTAGAGCGGCTCGAAAGGAAAAAGCTCCCTGTTTCTGATCTGTCGGGTAACCACGAAGTTCTCTACCGACTGGAGGCTTCTGATGAGTTCATAGATAAAGACCTCGGAAATGCTCAGGAAACAATCCACAAGCTGCGCCACCCGCAGCCTCCTGCGCCTGCGCTTCCTTTCGCTCACCTGACCACCTCCCTCTCGATCGGCCTCTCGTCTCTCAGCCGCTCTTTCAACTGCGCCTTGGCGTCATCGATCTGCGGCTCGTCCGGCTCCTTGCGGCTGAGGTGGGGGGCTCTCACGACAATCGCCACCATCAGCCAGAACGGTTCCATGATCCTCACTATTATGAACGTGCTGCTCCCCACGGCATGCCCCAGCAGGGCCGCCACACCACCCATGAGCCCGAGAGAGAGGCCTCCAAAGAAAGGATCATTCAAGCGCAGGTAGTTCTTGTGTGCTGCACGGAATATGTAAAAGAGAAGCCAGAGCATCACGGTGAGACCTATGAGACCCGTCTCCTCGAGGGTTCTCAGGAATTGTCCGTCGATGAAGCCACCGCCGGTCACTCCGTAACCGAGCATCGGATGCCTGGTCCACCTGCCGAGCGATCTCCTGTACCGGCTGATCCTTTCCGAGGTCGACGGGTCAAAAGCCACACCCGCTATCCTCTCCGTGGTACCATTCCATTTCTCCTCTTCGAAAGTGGTCACCGCCCTGTCGACAACCTGTTCTGGTAAGAGAAAAGGGGAAAGACATATGAACAGGGCCGCGGTGATTACGAGAGGAAACTTACGGGTGCTGAATGCGAGAAAGGTCACGTACATTGGTACAAGCGCTATCCATGAACTCCTCGATAGAGTGTACATCAGGGGGATGATTATGAGTATCCCGAGCAAGGCGAAGGTGACCTTCTCCCTGTGACGCCTCGTTGTAAGCAGCAACCCGGATATCATCGACAGCATGAGAACCAGGTAGCCCCCAAGCGTATTCGGTTCGCCGCCCTCACCTTCGAAGGGTGCGGTTACCCTCCCTCCCGCAGGTATCTGGTAGATCGCATAGAGGCATATGATGGCACATGTGATGAAAGTGGCCTTGATGATGTTTTTAGCCTGCTCGGTGGTCTCCAGGTGATTAACAATCATGTAGAAGACTATTATGTATTCGACGTACTTCAGAGTGTAGAAGAATCCTGATACCGGCTGCACCCTGCCAACGATCATCCCCATTATGGTGGCGATGGCGACAACACTCACGTATGAAGCGATTGGCCTTCCTAGGGGAGTCCTCCTGAAAAGCCCCAATCTCTCTTTAACAATTGCAAGGCGCGCTAGCCAGCTCAGAGAAATAACTACGAGCAGAATGTCATCGAATCTCACGACTATGCTTCTTCCTTCAGCCACACCACCGCTAACGGCACCGAATTCCGGTGAAAGTAGCATCGAGAAGATGAGCAAATATATCGCCAGCCTTGTGCTTGCGAAGGTTAAAACGAAAATGCTGAAACCAACGGCCACCAGAATGGCTGAGGGAATGCTGAGCTCAGACAGCAGAAAGGCGCTGAGGAGTATTGATACTGAGAGGGCGATAATAAAAAAAGAGCTCGCCTGTGTACCCTGCAGATGACTCTCTTTGATCCTCACCGGCCCTTCCCCCCATCATGTCCATCCCCGCCGTTTCCCTTCCTGAAAGCGTCAATAAATCTCTCGGTGACTTTATCCCGGACCTTTTTGAGGGCTTCCATCCTCCTTTCCCAGCCGCCCCTCCCGGGAAGGTAGGTGTCATCTACGAAATTTGTCACAGGCGGCGCTTTTTCACCGTAGTAGTGGTAGGATACGAGGGAACTTGACACCTCCGCCCGTACGTCGTTCAATATCACTCCCCAGACACTGCCGCCGACGGCCTCGAGATGAGCCTTGGCCCTCTTAAGCATACCTCGTGCGACGCGACCCACCTTGTAAACGAGGATCGTCCCGTCGACTTTGCTCCCGAGTATCACCGAGTCGGTCACGGGCAGCGTGGGTGGAGCATCGAACAGGACTATATCGAACTCCTTTTTTACCTCTGAGATGAACTCTTCCATGCGATCAGAGCCGATGAGCTCCGATGGATTCGGGGGCATAGAGCCGCAGGTGAGTATCTTTAGGTTATCCAACCCTGCAGCCATAAGCACGTCGTCGATGGCCATCATCCTGCCGGTCAGAATATCCGTGAGCGACTTCAGGGCGTCTTTCCACTCTACGGTTCCGAGCATCACATTCGTGAGGCCGGGTTCCATGTCGAGACCGAACATCTTGTAAAGGACCGGCCTTCTCAGATTGGCGCCAACGAGCAGCGTGCTCTTGCCGAGTTGTGCCATGGTGATGGCCAGGTTCACAACCGTGGTTGTCTTTCCCTCCTGGAGGGTGGAGCTTGTGACTAGAAATGTATTACCCTCCTTTTTGATCCTGGCGAACTCGAGGTTGGTTCTCAGGGTTCTGTATGCTTCCGCGACCGGGGACTTCGGTTCGAAAAGAGTGATAAGGTGCGCATACTTATCGATGCCGGGATCTCCCTCGGATCGGGGCTTCTTCTTGATGATCCTCGCTCGAATGTCCTCTATGTGAATATTTGGTACGACACCGAGAACCGTCGAACCTATGTACAGCTCGACATCCTCGATCGTCCCGATACTTGTATCTATGCTCTCCCTTATAAAGGCGGCGACTATGCTCATCACAAGACCCATCAACAGGCCGGCGATCGCCCTGGCCAGCTTGCCGGTGCTGGAAACCCTTTTCGCCCCTGTGGCAAACTCCACGACCGTGAAACCGATAGCCTTCTCAGCCTCCCTCAGCTTCGCATCCTGGTACTTCTCTTTGAGATCGCTCA
>JBHIFB010000028.1:0-28074 GCA_046760905.1 Candidatus Glassiibacteriota bacterium
TGCCGAAACAAAAGGAACACTCCCCTGATAACCCGCCTGCGAGCCACATGCGGGTAAATGCGAAACGCCCGAGTGAAAGGACTCGGAGCCCTGAAGCCGGTCAACCCGCATGTCGATACAAAAGGAATGCTGCCCTGATCCCCCATCCATTTGAACGCCTACAGAAAGAAATTTCAAATTTCTGAGGAAAGCCCTATCTTGTAAGAATTATATAAAATGGTCCGGGATTTACAGGGAAATTCCAAGCAAGGAAGTGTGTCTTGCGGTGTATCGAGTTGCTGACTATGAGCTTGAAGATGCCGGCGGTTTTTCGTCAGTCGTGTCACCGCCTGTGTCTGGAGCGGTTTCGGTACCGGCGTCTTTGACCTCTTTCCCGGGCAACGTTTGCTGCGCCCCGGCTCCACTCATTACCGTTCCGAATCTGGTCATCACCACCGCCCCCAGTCCGATTGTGCATGCAAGGTAGAAAATCATCCAGCTTATCATTGCGAAAAGCGTTGCGATGAAGCCGAGCGTTCCGCCACCGAGCCTTAGCACCCAAGCGATCAACCCCGCCAGCATGAGGATGAGAACGCCAAGGGCGACCCTGACATACGGACTTCCCATGTCCAAGCCGGCTCTCGCCTCGACAAGCTTCGCAGTGACATTCGCCATCCCTATATAACCCAGGAAAAACGCGGCGATGACGGCAAAGCAGAACAGAGGAATGACGAAGATGAGCAGGGGAATGCCTATAATAGTGATGCAAAGGAGGACGATGACGAGAACCAAAAGCGGAACTATCAGGATCTCAGCGAGGAAACCGATCAGACCGGCTTTACCGGGTGATGTTCTCACGCGTTGTTCCACGATATCGAGCTGCTTCGGGAAAAGAAGCACGATTCCCATCCCGATCAACACTACCATCGCTAGCCAGAAAATCTTAATGAGGAAGTGCCCTAACCCGCCGAAGAAAAAAGGCGGTCTGAAATGCGGTTCATGAAAGCCCGGCGCCTTAAAGATCCAGAAAGCCGGGAACCAGCCCGGACCGAGGCTCACCTCATCTTCCCCGATTCTTCCGCCGGGTTCCCTCGTCACGCTGCCTCCTATGGATACGGCACTCCCGTTCACGTCCCCGGTGGAAGCAACATACACGTCCCCTCCTATCGAGACCGCATCCTCCTCCACGATGCCCCGTACAACTATGTCGCCGCCTATGGAAACAACGCTCCCCCTGATTTTCTCCCCTTCTTTCACCTTTATTTTCTCACCGAACCGGACCACATCCCCCCTCTTGATCGAAATAGCCGTTTCTTCATCTTCATCATGGTTTACAATCGTGATGACGGTCTCCTGCGGCTCACCGCAGGCAAGTGTGTCACCATCAACGATGATCTTGCCGGATCGTATGTTGACCTCGACCGGAGCGGGAGCTTCGGCTGCCTCTGGTGGCTCGGCGATTCTCTCCTCCTCCTGTGCTTGCACAATTTCTAAACGGCATCCGACGCCGCCCGTGAGTGCCAGGAATATGAGAAAAGCAGGGATAAAACAAAACCTATATCTGGAGTTCAGCATGATACGCCCTCCTCCTTGCTAGCATCACGTGGAAAAATGTCCAAGTACTTACGATCATGACGATTAGAATGGATGAGATAAGTATGAGAGCAAACTGCTGGGTACCGGCGATCGTCCAGAGGAAACCGATGAAGACCTTGAAAACGAGAAACATTGCCTTCAAAACCGGAGTCGCCAGTTCTATCACTCTATCCGCCGAAGTGATAAGACCTGCCAGCGGATTCACAAGCAATGAAATCATATCAGAGACGGAGCTTAAAACTCCAACGGCCCCTATCCTCAATCCGTATGGGATCAAGAAGGCTGAAATGAGAGAAACGACTACGAGTGGCGACCAGGCCAGACGCCTGTGCTTTTGAGCAAATGCCTCGATGGCACCAAAAAATCGTCGCAAAACGCCCTGCCTGGCCGGTTCGGGGGTAAAAATCCTTGCCATCACCATGCGAGTGAACTCATCACCCGGATCGATGACATCCATCTCCTTTATAATCTCTACCAGAGCCCTTTCTGCATCCAGCTCCGCGCTGCAGATCGGGCACTTACCCAGGTGCGACAGAAATTCATCCTCTCGAGCGCTATCAAGCACTCCATCAATGTACTCTTCGAGCATTTCTACGTATTTTTCACAAGCACTCATCTAATCCACCTGACTTGGAACCCTTTCGGCCGTGGCGGGTCTGGAAACGTGTTAGTTTTGACTGACATTGATGTCCCCACTTGTCGTCTCGACATTAACTTCGACTCCCCCTTTGGCAACTGTTGCCTTCAGGTTGTTGTTCGATATCTCTATGATCTCCATCTGAGGTAGCTTGGCACTTATTCCGCCGCTATCTGTTTTGAGATTAAGATCCAGCCCCGACAGCTGGGTTATTATTAAACTCACATCGCCGCTCGTTGTACTTAACCGACAAGACTTATTGATTATTCCCTCGAACTTTATCTCCACATCACCACTCGTTCCCTCATGGACAATCCCACCGCCAAGGTCCAGAATCCGTACATCCCCCGAAGTCATATCAATCTCAGCACTCCCGGCCAGGTGCGATATTTCCACGTCGCAGCTCGTGGCATCTATGTAAAAATCCTCACCGATCTCTTCCAAGTCCACTATTCCGGAGGTCTTATCTATCTCGACCCCCCCATAGACGCGAGTTGCGGTGACGTCTCCACTCGTATTGTCCACGATGAGGTCACCACCGAGATTGGCAACCTTGATATCACCACTTGTTCCATCAACGTATACGCGGCCGTCTATCTCCTCGATATCAACATCGCCGCTTGTGAGATCAAGAGATACTGTGCCCTCAACGCCATTGCCCAGCACATCGGTGCTCGTTCCATCTATGTAAATGTCTGCTCTCCTGGGCACCATTATTCTGTAATCAACTTGAATGTCCTTATATTTATATACCCCGAAAAGCTTCGAGAAAAATCCGCCTTCAGAAGGGCAGCTTGTCTCTATCTTCAGCTTGCCCGGACTCTTCTTAACACCGATGGCGAATTTCGAGAAGATCTTCTGCGCCTCATCCGCATTTTTGGCCTGGACGGTCCGGGTCGCCTCGATTTTCACATCGGTTCGGTCCATTCCGGAGAAAGTCACAGAACCCCCATAAGTTTCCACAACGACTTTGCCCCCTTCGGAAAAAGGCACGATTTTGGAATATTCATCGACGAATTCTTCTGACCGAAGCGCCAGAGGATTGAATGTGAGAGACATCACAGGGAATGACCCTGTAATAAGAACTTTCATTACATGCAACTTGTTGAATCTCATTATCTTACCTCCATCATCATCGCCGCTTCAATCATTACATTCGTGAACCCTAAAAAGACTACGAAATTATCACGCATAAGTTTCAAATCGTATGACCTGGAAGCAGCTTTTTCAATTTCGCCCGAAGTATGCGCCGAGCCCTGAAAATGCAAGTCTTTACCGTTCCCAGGGGCAATTCGAGGATCTCAGCGATCTCCTCGTAACTCTTCCCCTCGACATGACGGAGGATAATGACCATGCGGTATGCCGGTTCGAGCCCCCCAATTGCAATCTCAAGCGCCTCACCGACTTCCATGCCCTCGAGTTCCCTGTCTGGTGCTAAATCTCCCGATGGAAGCTGAATACCGGATTCTCCCCTGCCGGTCTCCACGGGCTCGTCGATGGATACCATAGCCGGTTTTCTTCTTCTCAGGTAATCTATCGAGAGATTCTGGGCTATCTTCAATAGCCAGCTGGAGAAGTTCTTCCGGGGATCGAACTTGTCGAGGGAGCTGTAGACTCTTATGAACACTTCCTGAGCAACATCGTTCGCTTCTTCAGAATCCTTCACGATCCTCAGGACGAAAGTGTAGATCCTGGCTCTGTACCTGTCAATTAGCTCGCCATAGGCTTGCTCTTCGCCCTGGAGGGTGAGCCTCACGAGTTCAGAATCCGTCTTCAATGCGCCTCCACTCGGGCCCCTACTCCTCCTTCTCTCTTAATAACCCTGTATCCCAGGTCTTTCAAGGCATCCATACCGTCGAATATTACATTCACCCAGGAGGCAATTCAAGGATGAAAAGAGTTCAGCGAATCTGTGGCAATTCTCACAGAAAATGCAAGAAACCCGCTTACAACAGGGGCGGATGATCCCTCTATCATTATCGAGCAGAGCAGGTTATATTTCCTCCATGACATTGCCGGGCGATTCTCCGAGAGGGCAAATCCATAGCTTCGCTCTTTTCTGGATCCCGTTCGGGATGAGCTGATGGGACACAGACCAAATCGGGCCGCATCCCCTTGATCTGGCCCACCACAGGAGCAGGATAAGCCATGAAATCGATGATCCTCAATGAAAACGGTCCAATAAAGGGAAGCCCGCTCGTTCTATCGGATGTACCTGTGCCGGAGCCGGCTGCCGGCGAAATACGTGTTAAGGTGAAGGCCTGTGGTATCTGCCGAACCGATCTCCATGTAATCGAGGGCGAACTCCCGCTCGCGAGATCCCCCATCACGCCTGGTCACCAGATAGTCGGGATCGTAGATTCGCTCGGAGAGGAAGCAGAACGCTTCGAGATAGGGGATCGGGTCGGCATCGCATGGTTGAGGCACACCTGCGGGGAATGCAAATACTGCATTGAAGGGAAAGAGAATCTCTGCGAGAACTCCAGATACACCGGCTATCACGAGGACGGGGGTTTCGCAGAGTATGCTCTGGTCCCGGAAGCCTTCGCCTACTCGATTCCGGAGGTGTTCGGAGACAGTGAGGCGACACCACTTCTCTGTGCGGGAATAATCGGTTACAGGGCACTTAAAAGAAGTGAGATAAAACCCAGAGGACGCCTTGGCATATTCGGGTTCGGATCATCGGCCCACATAACCGCTCAGGTGGCGCGTAACTGGGGTTGTGAGCTATATGTTTCAACGAGGGGTAAATCTCATCAGGAGCTTGCTCGCAAGCTGGGGGCCGAATGGGTGGGTGGTGCAGAGGAGGAGATGCCGGTCAGAGTCGAGAGTGCCATCGTGTTCGCACCCGTCGGCGAACTCGTTCTCACAGCCCTCAGATCCCTAGAGAAGGGGGGGACACTTGCACTCGCAGGTATATATATGACTGACATCCCCCGGATGAACTATACGGATCACCTCTTCTATGAGAAAAATCTCAGAACCGTGACTGCCAACACGAGGCAGGATGGGGAAGAACTGCTCCTGGAGGCTGCCAAGATTCCGATCAGGCCCAGAATTCAGGAATTCCCGCTGGAAGAGGCTAACAGGGCCCTCTATCTCCTCAAGCAGGACAGGATCTCAGGCTCGGGCGTGCTCGTGGTATCGGGGTAGTTTCTATCTCGCTCGATGAATATTCCGCTGAAATACAAATGATCATGCCCCGGCCCGCGCCATTTCCCTGTATGCGATATCCGTTCGGAAGTGGGCACGATCGAAATGTATGTTCCCGATGGCGTCATAACAGCGCTCCCTTGCCTCGCCTATGCTCTTACCCAGAGCAGTCACACCTAGTACCCGGCCGCCCGATGTAAGAAGGGTATCATCCCTGACGGTCGTACCTGCATGAAACACCATCAGCTTGTCGGATTCGAGTCCGTCAGGCAGATGTATCACTTTCCCCTTTTCGTAACTCCCGGGGTACCCTCCCGAGGCCATGACTACACATACCGCGTAATCATCCCTGAAATCGAGGCTCTCGGCCTCGAGCTCTCCTGAACAGATTTCCGACATGACACTCACGAGGTTAGATTTAAGCAGCGGGAGATTGACCTGGGCTTCAGGATCGCCGAAACGCGCATTGAATTCTATTACCATGGGACCCTCGGCCGTAAGCATGAGGCCCGCATACAGTACACCCCTGTATGGCATGCCTTCCTCCCTCATCGCGCTTACAGTCGGTGTGATAATATCCCTCATGATGCGCCCGGTGAGAGACGGCGTGGCAACAGAGACCGGCGCATAAGCCCCCATTCCGCCTGTATTCAGCCCTCTGTCTCCATCGTATGCCCTCTTGTGATCCTGGGAAGGTGACAGAGGCAGGGCTCTCTCACCATCGGTCAGGACGAAGAACGAAAGCTCTTCGCCTTCCAGCCTTTCCTCGACCACCACCTCATCCCCGGCATCTCCAAAAGCTTTTCGCACCATTATCGTCTCGAGGGCCTCAAGCGCTTCGATCCGGTTGTCGCAGACCACCGATCCCTTGCCCGCAGCAAGTCCGCTCGCTTTCACCACTAAAGGAATGTCCTGGCTCTTCACGAAGGAGACGGCCTCCTCATAAGAGGTAAAGGTCTCGAAAGAAGCGGTAGGTATCCCGTATTTCTTCATCAGTCTCTTCGCAAACGCCTTACTCGTCTCTATCCGTGCTGCTTCTCTGCTCGGCCCGAAGACAGAAATCCCTTCATAATTCAGCCTGTCAGTCAGCCCGAGCTCAAGGGGACGTTCCGGGCCAACGACAACCAGATCGATCTTCTCCCTCTTGGAGAATTCGACGATTCCATCTATGTCAGTGGGGTCCAGCTGGATTGATTCCGCGATGTTTCTGGTTCCTCCGTTTCCGATTGTAATGAAGAACTTCGCATCGGGCTCATCACGACGCAGCTTCCACAGGAGCGTGTGTTCCCTTCCTCCATTTCCTATGATAAGAATCTTCATGGGATCCCCCGTCCTCTACCTTTTATTCGAAGACAGTTCCCTCGCCTTCCTGTACATGAGAGACGCCTGATCAGTCATTCCCTTTTTATCATGGATAATACCGAGGTGGTAATAGGCTTTCGCATGATCCGGTTGCGCCTGTATTATCTTCTCAAATGCGAAGATGGCTTCATCAAGCATATCAAGCTGATTGTAAGCCTCTCCAAGATAATAGTGTACGCTGACGAAGTCCGGTTTGAACTCGAGGGCTTTCTTGAGTTCCTCCACCGCCTCTTCGTACAGGCCTTTCTTACAGTATACTATGCCGAGGTTGCAGTGGGCCTGAGCATTCTTTGGCTCCTTATTAATAGCCTTCTTCAATTCCTGCTCGGCCTTCTCATACATTCCCTTCGCACCGTAAACAGCACCCAGATTACACCGTATCTGAACGTTCTCCGGGTCCATCTCGAGGGCGGTCAGGTACTCATTAATTGCAAGATCATGTTCCCCGAGTTTGTCATATGCGTATCCGAGATTGTTTCGAGCCTTCACGTTCTCAGGCCTGACCTGGAGGACCTTCCTGTATTCCTCGATGGCTTCCTTGAACTTCCCCTCATTTATCAACTGAACTCCCTTCCGGTAGTAATCTTCCACCTCACGTCCTGACGGGATGCTTACATTTTCCGTGCGTTGGGATAGGCTCTCACCGGTTCCCTCTCCCTCATTCGAATTCCTCGTTTCGCTTCCGGCGCCATGTCTCGAAGTCCCATCATCCAGCTTGAATCTTAGATCGCCGCTGAGTGGTTCCGACAGGTCTCGAATAAGCAGATCGATCTCCTGCAGTGGATCGCTTCCGACAGCTTTCTTCTTTTTAGCCATTATCAACCCTCTCGACTAATACCTGGTAATCAGCCGCTCCATTGCAATTGTTGTCGTATTCGAAGATGCTCTTATGGTAGCTTACCGCTTCGGACAATTTAACGTTCGTCCTGATCGGATCGGATACCTTTTCCTTAAAATGCATTCTCAGGCTCTCCATAACCTCCCTGTCCTTCCTCTGCCTGGCATTGTAGAATGTAGGTATGATCAGTGCAATCTGCAACGTGTGGCCGAGGTTCCTTCGGAATGTGACTATATTCTTGACTATCTGCCTTATTCCTATCATCGCAAGATATTCCATCGATGTAGGGATGAACATCTCTTCGGCGAAGAGCATCGCATCCTGATTGAGAAGGTTCCATGAAGGTGCACAGTCAAGGATAATATAATCGTAATCCTGAACGTCCTCGAACTTGGAATGTATAAGGGACTTAGGCATGGGGGTCTTAACGAATAGCATCTCAAGTTCCGCGAGCCCCGCTCCACCAGGCAGAAGGTAGAGATTCTCCCTTACCTTTCTTATGCATGCCTCGACGGGCATGTTGTCGAGGATGACATCACATAGCGACCTGCCAGAGGAGATGTTGAACCAGATGCCCAGATTCCCCTGGATGTCCAGATCTATCATGAGGACTCTCCTGCCCTTCATCGCGAGACCGGCTGACAGGTTTCCTGCCGTGGTTGTCTTCCCTGTCCCGCCTTTCTGGTTCACGATTGCGATCTTTCTCACAATTCTCCTTTTGTTCACTCGACAGTCTCACCAGATATCCAGTTCAGATAACCGTCGAATCCCTCAGTTATGGGCAAGGCGATCACCTCCGGCACGGTGTAGCTATGGAGTTCTCTCACCCTTTTCTCGATATCGGAGAATTTCTCCCGGACAGCCTTGCAAAGAAGAAGAACCTCGGCCTCCTCCTGGATCTGTTCCTCCCACCAGAACGTGGAGCTGATATTGTCCAGGACGTTCACGCATGCACAGAGCCTCTCCTCAACCAGTGCTCTGGCGATACGCCTGCCCTCTTGGGGAGATGAAGCGGTAACGAGAACCACGATATATCCCTTCACCCGAGCCTGCCTCCCGATAGATGCTGCCACGATGACTCGCCGGATGGGTTCATATTTCTTACCATCCTCCGGAAAACCTGCGGCTTGCAAACAGAAGAGCGATGATACTCTTCGAGTCCTCTATTTCCCCATTCTCTATCATGTCAATCGCTTCATCGATGGGAACATCTACAACATCGATGAACTCATCGGGATCCAGGTGCCGCTGGACCTTCTCGAGATCCCTCGCCAAGTATATATCTATTCTCTCATCAGAGAAACCCGGTGTCGTGAGAATGGATCCCAGTTTCTCGATCTCGCCCGCCCGGTAACCGACCTCCTCCTCCATCTCCCTCAGGGCGCATGTGACGCTGTCTTCGCTCTCATCGAACTTACCGGCAGGCACCTCCCAGATGTATTTGTCTACCGTGTACCTGAACTGCCGGATAAGAACGATTCGACCGTCCTCTTTAACAGGCACGACTGCAGCGGCACCGCCATGCCTCACAACTTCCATATCGACTTCTTTCCCATTCTCGAATTTCAGCCTGTCCAGTTTCACCGTGAAAATCCTTCCGATGAAAACATCCTTGCTCCGCTCGACTCTGTATCCCGGCACTTCTCTCAATCAACACACCCCTTTCACTCTAACTGTAACTTCATCAGGTCTCTTCCCACAACTACTTCGCCATCATACACACTCCTGCATTTTTCTTCGATATCATATCCTTCAAACACCGGATAGAAGTGTGTGAGAATGAGTTTCCCAATCCCAGCCTCCTGGGCCATGCGGGCGGCGAGGGTCGGTGTGAGATGGCCGCTGGCCTCCATGTCGTCTCTGAAGGAGCATTCGTAGATGACGATGTCTGCACCTTTCGAGAACTCCACGAGTTCCTGCGACGCTTCCGTGTCTCCGCTTATCACTATGCTGTCCCTTCCGGAACTCACTCTGTAGGCCACGCTCGAGTCGGTGTGCGGAACCCTGATGCTGGATACGCTGAATTTACCGGTTTCATAGGTTCCCCGGACCTCGGTGATATGCAGTTCGTATCCCTCGGCCTCGACATTAATCCCGTAAACTCCGCGCAACCCCCTGTAGAAGTCTCTCGTGCCCGGAGGACCTGCGATGGTGAGTTTCTTCTCCCGCCGATGGTAAGGATTCCTGCAGGCGAAAAGAAGCGGCACGAGATCCCCTGTATGATCCGGATGGAAGTGAGTCAGGAACACATTATCGATGTCAAGATACGAAATCCCGGCTTCTGCAAGCCTTTTGAGTGTGCCCGAACCGAGGTCAAAAAGCATGCAGACGCCTTCTATTCTTATCAGGCAACCGGGTGAAGCCCTGTCGGGATGAGGTATCGACGTGCCGGTTCCGAGGAGCACTATTTCCAATTTGTGCCTCCAGGATCGCGTTATTTCATAGAAAGATAGTCCCGGCCTCTATCGCCGGCAAGGCGGACGTTTGCTCGAAGATATCCATCGAGGTTGCCCACATCAAAAACTTCGCCGTCTATGAGCTTCCCGAGCATTCCCGCCTTACCTATCAGGCTCTGGAAAGCTGCCACATCATCCAGTTCATCACCACCGTCGTCTGTTCTTTTCAAATGTTCGAGGAATTCGGGGGTGAGGATGTGCCTCCCCGTCCATCTTACTTCGCCCTGCTCCTTCACCGCGAAATGGCCAGGCCCCTTATCATGCAGCGAGGTGATGCGAAAGATATCGCCGTCTATGGGATACACATCAACGCCCCCGCAGTTCGCGAAGGTGTGTTCCTCTTCGGCCGGTACGCGGATGAGACCTGTTACCATCTCACCGGTTTCCTCGAATACATCTATGAGTTGACGCAGGGCCGGGGTTTTTCCGGGAAACACGTCATCCGGGTACATGAGAGCGAATGGCTGATCTCCTATGGCCGATTTTGCTTCGAGCAGCGCGTCTCCGGGACCCCTGGGTCGATTCTGATATACGAATCTGAAGCCCATCATATCCCTTAATCTTCCTGGCTCATTGAAGGGCGTTGTCTTTGAGACTGAGGCATCGATGTCATCCATAAAATAAGATTTGATTGCCTCCTTCCCGCTCCGGATTACGATTATCACTTCCTCGATCCCCGAGAGGGCAGCTTCGACCACACACCAGTGTATCATCGGAAACCTGCCCACCGGTAAAAGCTCCTTGGGAACTGCCTTCGTGAGCGGCAATAGCCTTGTTCCCAGGCCCGCCGAGGGTATTACTGCCTTTTTAATTCTGCTACCCATAGAAGAAACGCATGAAAGATCGAGCCCATCAATTACGGAAAGGAGATGGTCACCTTTTCACCAACGCGCGCGCCTAAGGCTTTTGTCGCACTTCCCATGTTTACGGATATTTCGAGCAGACCGGAGCCTCCGATGACAGCGAGAAGTTCAGCCTCTTTCTTCTGGGAGTAACTCTTTGAAATCCCTTCGAGAACTTTTCCACTAACTTTGATGGAGGCTTCATCAGGCTTGACCCTTCCTCGTATCATCATGCGGGGTATATTCGTGACCAGGTTACCGAATCTGTCGACGTGTATCACCTCACCAGTTATCTTTCCGTGTTCGAGGATGGGTTCAGGAAATGGGATTGAGACAGGGTCTCCTATGATTCTCCCGAAATTCTCTATTTTGTGGACACCGAGGGAAAGGTGCCCTGCCACCGGAGCGAATACATCCCTGCCGTGAAAGGTATCGCTCACCTCTGGTAGGAAATACTGGGGTTGTGTGAGTTCAAGCACCCTGCAGGGCCACTCCTTATAAACCCATGTGAAGATACCGTTATCCGGTCCTACGAAAAGGTGAGCCCCTGCATTTACCAGGATTGGCCTTCTCGACATCCCGACGCCTGGATCAACTACCGCCACATGGATCGTTCCGGGAGGGAAGTGTGGATAGGCTCCCTTTAGCACGAATGCGGCTTCCCTCACACTCTGAGGCGGTATATCATGGGAAATGTCGACTATCCTCGCTTCTTGATTGACCGAGAGAATGACTCCCTTCATTGCACCAACGAAGAAATCACTCTCTCCGAAATCGGTGAGCAGTGTCACTATCGCTCTCTGCATCTTTTGCCCCCGGTGATGTTCCACTTTCTCACTATATTATATTGCACCTGGGTTGTCAATGCCACCAAAGCAGGTTCGAATTCCTTGCGAAAGGTAACCATGAAGGGTGAGATGTGTCAAAGAATGGGAACTTCCAAAACGCGGGAGCATTAGAACAGACGCTGTCTTTTCGAGTATGGCAACGTCCCTGTTGTGCTGGTCAGAGGTAACCGAGCTCTTTGAGCCTCCGGCGTATTATGTCCATATCCTCAGGTGTGATTTCCTTGGTGATCGGGAGCGACGACAGCGGGTGCTTCAGCTTGCCCCAGGAAATCGAAGCCCAGATACGCTCGTGGAAATAGTAAAATAGCATCTTCGATGTAACCTCGAAGAAACCGACTTCGAGGGAAAGAACGAGCTCTCTGGTGAATATGAAAACTATGGACATCGTCGTGAACGTCGCTATCACCCTCCAGCTTATAGCCTTGGCTATGCTTCTCCTGCGGTATTCATCCATCTTCGTTACCTTTCGCAGTAGGTTGAATGATTTACATGCGGATAAGATAAGTAATTTATCGGCCGGAGCAATAGTATGGAACTCAGAGAGCACTCATTAATTGCATCGTGCATTGCCATTCTGATTGCTATGACCCGTTTCCCCGCTATATACCGGGATGAGAAAGTTGAAACTGCTTCCCTTTCCAACCTCGCTCTCTACCCATATGCCTCCCCCATGCGACTCCACAAGGTACTTGGATATCGCAAGACCGAGACCGGTTCCCTTCCCGCCTCTTTTCTCGATACGCTTGAATCGTTTGAATATATTCTCCCTCTCGCCCTCGGGAATCCCCGGGCCGGTATCCTGGACAGTGACCTGGATGAATTCACGGTGGCCGTTGTTAATCCCGCTTACTACCTTCTCGCCGAGTTCGTTGACGCTCTTTTTAGAGGCTTCTACTGTGATCTTTCCTCCCTTAGGAGTGAATTTGATAGCATTCCCAATCAGATTCGTCAGTATCTGCTCGACTTTCCCGCTGTCTGCATACACTTCGGGTAGGTCTTCTTCGATCCTGTCCTCGAGCTGCAAGTCCTTTTGCATCGCCAGCGGTGCTACATTATTGATCGCCTTGCTCGCCGGTTCCTTGATGTTCAATACCTCATAGGAGAACTGCATCCTGCCGGACTCTATCCTCGAGATGTCGAGAATGTTGTCTATCATATTACTCAACCGATCCACGTTAGCCTTCGCGATTTTAAGGAAGTAAGCGACGTTCTCGTCCACATTCTCTTTCATCCTTAGAAGGATTATATCGATGGAGCTTTTGATGGCAGTGAGAGGGGTTCTGAGTTCGTGGGAGACGAGGGAGACAAACTCCGATTTTCGCTCGGAAAGCAGGTTGAGCTCCTGGTTCATCCGAATTGTTTCTTCGAACATTGTTATGTTGTATAGTGCTCCTGAAACCTGGGTTGCAAAAAGCGACAGGAACTTCCTCTCATCTTCCGAAAAACCGTTCTTTTCATCTTTTTCGAAATCAAGCACCCCTAACAGTTCATCACCGAACACAAGCGGTATTGACAGTTCCGATCTCGCTTCTTCCCTTCCCTTCATATATCTGTCATCCACAGTAACATCCGGAACGTAAACGGGCTCCTTCTTGTAGGCAGCGCAACCGGTCACGCCGTTTTTCCCGACTTCGAATCTCCTGCTTCTAAAAGTCTCTTCCATATCGTAACTCGTCGCCTCGATATATAGCTCATTATTCTCCTTGTCGAGTATCATCAAGGTGCAGGCGGGATAATCAAGCCTGCTCTTTAGAATTTCTATGACGATCTCGCCGAGTTTCGTGCGCTCGACCGTCCCCGTGAGAACATTCCCCACCTCATACAGTATGCCCATCTCAGTCGCTCTCTTCGTCACATCCTGGTAGAGCAGGCAATTTCCAATCGCCATGCCGATTATGCTCCCTATGCTCTTCAGCCACTTCCTCTCTCCCTCGTCGAGCTGTACCCTGTGCCTTACCGAAAGATTCATGATACCGAGCAATTTGGCTCCGTGCATTAGAGGAATCCCTGCATAGGAGTGATAGCCGAGTCTTTTTAGAGATGTGATCTTGCATCTTTCATCATCGACGATGGATTCAACGAATACCAGTTCCCCTGTTTTTGCTACGACGCCGGTGAGGCTGTGGTCAATATCTATGGATTCTAGCTCACCGATGGCCTCATCTGGAACCCCAACCTGGTCCTTGAGCTTGAATGCTTTCTCTTGGGTATCAAGGATATAAATGCCGCCGATCTCGAATGCGGTTACTTCTATCGTTTTCCGGAGCGAGATTTTGAGCACTTCCTGGAGGTTTAAAGTCTTATTCACCTCAGACGCAAAATCATGAAGCACAGCGAGTTCCTGATAATGTCTGTTTATCTCTTTATCAGCCTCCCTTATCTTCTCGAGAAGCCTCTTCTCCTTCTCGAGGTACTTCGCCCTCTCTTCCGCCTCCTCCCTCTTCTTCCCGAGCTCCATGAGGAGATACACACCGGGAAGCAGGATCAAAAGCACGACAAGCACCATCAGTATCGTATACTTCGATATTGAGTTTACGCTACCCACGATGTAGTTGTAATCGAAATACACCCCGACCATCCATGTGAGCAGTTCATGCTTCATCTCGGTGAACGATATCACAACTTCCTTTTTCCCGGGAGTGGTTATGATACCGCTGCCACTGCCGGATCCAACCATGGCGCTGATTTTATCTATTTCATCATGACACCTGACGCAGCCTTTTTCGTTTTCTGACAGCTTCATGCCTTCCATGTCATGTTGCTTGGAGGTAACAATCACCTCACCATCTTCGTCTATCACAACATAGCGCAAGTAATCAGTCCCGACGACATGACCGACGATGGCCTCTTCGATTGTCCTGGGGTCTATATTCGCGGCTATTATCCCGCGGTAGACACTTTCGCCATCCCGGCCACTGCTAAACACAGGGTAAGAGATGAGTATCCTCCTCTCACCGGTGTCTTGGCAGAATGTTTTCGTGATGCAGGGAGTTCTTTGCCCGAGGCATTCAGATATAGCCTCTTTGAGGTTGCCCGCAGGCTGCTTCTCTATCAGCTCGCACCGCTTCCCGCGGTAACCTGTGACCATCCGCCCCGATTCGTCAATTCTTCTCAGACAGTTGACGTATTTATTTACCGTCTCGAAGCCGACACGGAAAGCTACGCGGTTTCTGAGGTTCTCACTCTCCTGAACCTCAGGAAGTTTCGATAGCTGCTCAAGCTGTTCTATCACGTGATCCAATATATTTTCTATGGTGATGGCGCCGGCCTTTGCCTTCTGTTGATTCTTTCTCATGGACTCTTCGAGAATCACCTCGATGGATTTTTTATAAACTCCATAACCGGCAAGGATGACGGCTATGAATATCACCATGGCGAAAAGGCCTATGTAAAGCCTGAACTTTAAACGTGAGGTTTCGGTCAATTTCTCAAAAATCATGTTCTTACCCCTCTGCGGAGCGTGTTATGTAAAGATAGTATGTGCCTCGAAATTTATCCTTCGAGCTTATCATGGCTTCATTCAAAAAATAATTGGCAAATTCCATGCCTCAATTTTCTTTGTACGGCCCCTGCAGATGAAATCGTGGAGATCTCTGAAAAAGTCTTTCGGAGCGAATCACGGAGCTCTGGGTACCGTTTTCGGTGAAGCGAGCGTCCCTGATTCGGGCGATTTCCGTAGGCTTTAGGTGCGCTAGCCCCGAGTTCGGAAATCGAGCGAGCAAACCGTAGAACGGTCAGAGCGCAGTGCCTGAGCGAAGAGAGACTTTTTCAGAGATCTCTCGTGAGGTGGTCATATCTTGAGAAGCAGACCGATCCACTCACCTATCCAGAGAAAAACGAAGAGAGCAAATGACAGGATTAGAGCCGCCACTCGAAAGGCTGATGTACCGTCAATCAGCAGACGGAGGGAGGAGAGAGTTCTCGCAGCGAATATGCTTAAAAGAGACATCATAGGCATGTGAAACCTGTTCGAGCCGAAAAAAGCGAGGTGAATCCCGACCCAGAAGATGAGGGTCACTGTAGGAAGCGAGCGCCTCCTGTCCTTCCTTTTCTCAAGGATGAGCGATGGGAGGGAGAGGAGAAGAAGCAGATAGTAAGGGAGATTCACAAGTATTAGGGCCGGCGCGGGCACTGATAGATACCGCTCGGCAAACCTTCTGCCGGCAACAGGTTGACTGCCCGGCTCTTCGAAGAAGTTCAGAATGATGACACTCTCTGATGAGAAGAGGAAGAAGAACTTCCAGGGAACGATCTTCAAAGCCTGAAGTGGATGAGCTGTTAGAAAGTCCGTCGCCTCGCGTAAGGCAAGCCTGTTTCTCGTGATTTCATCACCGGCCTCGAAGATGTCGCTTCTCCCTGGAACTTTGTAAGCCCCTGTCGCGAGCGGGTTGTTTCCTATCCAGAAATTGATCCCACCGTTTGTGGTGAAAACCCATTCGCCGAAAACGGCTCTGTTTCTGATAAACCAGGGAGAAGCCGTCAAACCCATAACCAGGGCGAGTACAAAAAGCCTTTTAAGCGAGTTCTTCAGCGGCCGGCCGGTTGAAAGGTCCGAGACCAGGATGGCAGCCGGAAAGAGTGCCATTATAGGCTTGATGTAGGTGCAGAGACCAAGGGTAAATCCGGCAGTGACAAGCCTTGTTTTTCTGTCACTTTCTGCACTGATAGCTTGCAGGCAAGAAAGAAGCAGGAATGTGAAGAGAGTCTCGCTCAGAAGGGCCTGTGAATAGAGCACATACGGTATGAATACGGATAGAAGCGCTGCGGCCAGCAATCCCTCTCTTAAGTTGAAGATGCTTCTGCCCATCCGAAATACGATAAGGCATGACAGGGCATCGATGAGGGCCTGAATGATGCGCAGTGCGATTACATCGGATCCCGGCAGGGAATAGACACAGGCCAGAAAGAATGGGTAACCGGCTGGCCTGTATGCTGTAAGATTGCCATCGAGGGCGAAGGAGCCGGTTTCCAAGATTGAGCGTGCAAGCTTGTGATAGATGAGAGAGTCGGAAGTGATGGATGGATCGATGATGGTGAGCGTGATCACCCTGAGAATGAATGCAGAGGATGCTATGTACAGGGCCCATCTTCCCCTGCCAGGTTCCTCTTCACCCAGTATGGGTATGCGCATTCCGGAACTCACTCTTGAAATCTTCCCACGCCTCCCCCTCGCCTCAGGTTCTTCAATACTTTCAGGTTCTGCCGGTCGAGGCGGCCTCCCTCCCCTTTCGGCGTCTCTATGATGAATGGAAGCCCCGAGAGCCTCTCATCGGATAGGAAAAGAGAAAATCCCTTCAGGCCGATCTTTCCCTTCCCTATGTGTTCGTGTCTGTCGACCCTGCTCGCAAGATCTTTTTTAGAATCATTCATATGGATCGCATGGACCTTATCGAGACCGACAACCGCATCTAACTCATAGATGACGCTCGCATAGCCCTTCTCATCCCTGATGTCATATCCGGCAGCAAACAGATGACAGGTGTCAAGGCAGACACCGAGCCTTTCCTTTGACGAGCATGCTTCCATGATTGCAGCGAGGTGCTCGAACCTGTAGCCGAGAGAGGTTCCCTGACCCGCGGTTGTTTCAAGGAGTATTGTAACATCCGAGCCGCTATGTTGCGAAAGGACAAGATCCAGGCATCCGGAAACTCTTTTCAACCCTTCCCTTTCACCGCCTCCTGTGTGGGCGCCGGGGTGGATCACGAAGAGGCTTATGCCGAGCCTCACGGCCCGCCTGACTTCGCGTGAGAGCGTTTTAACGGACTTCTTGCGCAACGCCCTGTCCCGGGATGCGAGATTCACAAGGTAGCAATCATGAGCGATGACGGGAGTGATTCCCGCTTCGCCGCGGACTCTGCTCCAGCGTTCTACCTCCTCATCGGGAAGAGATGGCATCATCCAGTTTCCCGGGCTTTTCGTAAATACCTGTATAGTCTCGCACCCGAGTTCGCTTCCCAAAACGAGCGCCCTGTGGAATCCGCCCGCTATCGACATGTGAGCGCCAATCCGCACTTACTACCCTGCCGATTCCCAGCCACCGCTTACATTTATGCACGCGCCTGTGATGTAGGAGGATGCCTCCTCTACGAGGAAGGAGACAACCCTGGCTACCTCCTGTGGAGTGCCTGATCTCCCGGCCGGTACCAGAGAGGCCACATCCAGCGAGGTTTCCTCAACAGAAGTATCGATTATGCCCGGTGCAACCATGTTCACGGTGACACCCTTTCCGGCGAGCTCTCTCGCAAGGCATTTTGTGAAGATCCAGAGACCGGTCTTCGCTATCGCATAAGGCGCGATCTTAGGTGAGGCGCCGGGTGCATCGGACCCCGCCAGCCCTATGTTCACGATCCTTCCCCACCCCTTCCGTATCATTCCATCCACGGCTATGCGGGAGGTAAAGAATGCACTGTGAAGATTCGAAGCAATTGTGTACTCCCATTCACGGGGGCTGACTTCGAGAAGCGGTTTTAACAGAAAATCCCCCACGTTGTTTACAAGGACCTGGATCTCACCAAGTTCCTTCCCTACCTGCCTCACCGCGAGCTCTGCCTCTTCAGGAACAGTCACATCTGCGAGAACTGCCATGGCAGTGCCACCCAGGGATTCAATATCTGAAACGGTTTTCTTGAGCTCATCAGTCTCGGCTCTCCCGTTTACCGCGACACGAAGCCCGAGCTTTGTGAGCTCGATGGAGATAGCCCTCCCTATTCCCCGTGCTGATCCGGTGACGAAAGCCGTCCTTCCATCAAGGCTCATCGTCTCCCTCCGCCACCGGCGGCAGGAACGGGAATGCTTATGTGAAGCTCCTCGCCGGCTCTCAATATGAACAGATCCACCTCCTCACCGCTTCTCTCCGAAAGCATGATGCCCACCTCGACTGGTTCCTTAACAGCCTCACCATCGATGGAAACGATGATGTCCCCCCTCCTGATACCGGCCTCATCAGCCACACCTTCTTCCTGCACAGAGGAGACTATAACGCCTTCCTGCTCCCCAACGCCCATGGCCCGTGCCAGTTCCTCGGTCAGGTCCTGGAGATTGAGTCCGAGTCTCGATGTGGTTCCCTCCCTGTGCCACCACTCGGTTAGTTCCTCGTTGAGTGAGGACTCAAGAACGTCCCTTGTAATGAACAGAGGCGTACCCAGTCTGACCGCAACTGCGATGGCATCGGAAGGTCTGCAATCGACTGTGACCTCTTTGTTTTTAAAACTCAGCACGAGGTCTGCAAAGAATATGTTATCTTTCAGATCCCTGATCACCACTCTGGTCAGGTCTGCTCCCAGCTTTTCTATCATGTTGACGATGAGGTCGTGTGTCAGAGGTCTCCTGGTCTCCTCCCCGCTCAGGCCCCTCGATATGGCCGAGGCTTCGTTGATCCCGATGAAGATCGGAAGCACCCTCCCCTTTTCCCTGTCTGTGATGATCAGAACCGGCGACCTGCTGGCGGGATCAACACCGATATCTTTGAGCTCTATCTCGATCAGTGACTGGGGGGCCTTAGGCCTCCTTCCGGAACTGGCGTAGGAAAGGAAGAGGACCAGAAGGCCCAGAACCGGAACTATAAGTACGTATCGCATCATACTAGTCTCCCCGGGGTTTAGTACCCCTTTTCATCTGATGGTGTGCCCATCCAATTTCGAGTTCGTTGAGTATGCCCAATCCCGGTATGCCCTTACCAGGCGACCACCCCATCATTCGATAAAATATTTTTTTCGCCCGCTCAAGCTTCCTCCTGTCTATACTCACCCCTCTCAGCGGGCCCTCGGTGAACGGCTCGAAAAATCGTGCCGGTAGATAGTCATCCTTGGCATCAAGACCTTCCCTCACGTTGTATACTCTCGTCAGGTTCACGGCTCTCTCGCCCACCTTCATGAGTTCCCACAGAGAGGTGTTCCAGCCTGTTACACCGTTCACTATATCCACTATCTGATTATGATCGTAGGGAAGAAAATAACACAGGACCGCGCAGTTTAGAAAATTCCGGAAAGTGGATTCGTATTTATAGAGCCTGACTTTTGCCGCTCCAAGATCGGTCACATCGAGCGGCTCGAGTATTCCGAGAGCCCTCAGCTTCTTCAGATGTCGCCCCTCCCTCGAGTACAGAGAATCGTGAATGTTGTGACAATGATCGGCTCCAGTTGGTGAGAGAGCATACCCCAGGCCCATGCCGTGTTTATATCTGGGTTCGTGCATGGGCACTTCCTGCCCCTTCACTTCCAGAGCAATCTTCTCGGCATCCGATCCCCATGCCTGTGATGCCCTCCTCACGCCTTCGGCGAGGAGGTCTCCAATACCTTCTCTCCTGGCTATCATTCCAACAAGCTTCACCATCGGCCCTGCATTACCGAACCTCAGTTGGAGCCCTCCCGTCACCTGGTCATCGATTATCCCCTTCTCATAGCATTCCATTGCAAAGGCGATGACGCCACCTGTGGAGATCGTATCGAGACCATATGCGTTGCAGAGTTCGCCCGCCTTGGACACGGCCACGAGGTCATCTACACCACAATTGCTTCCAAATGCCGCTGCGGTTTCGTACTCGGGTCCGCCGTATATCCTGTTCACCTTCCAGGGCCGGGATGCCTCTACAACCCGCTTGCAGCGAATGGGACAGGCGAAACATGTACCAGTGGAAACCAGAAGCCTCTCTCTCATTGCTTCGCCATCGATCTTTTCCGCACCCTCGAAGCATCCCTCCCGGAAGTTCCTGGTCGGCAGTCCTCCACAGATGTTAAGCGGATGCAGTGTCGAGATGGTACCGATCTCGTGAAGCACTCCGGATAGACTTCCGTGGTTTTTCCTCAACCAGTCCGACACCCTGGATAGAGCTTCGGGATTCTTTCCAGTTACCTTCCCGCTCCCACTCACAGCGATTGCTCTCAGGTTCTTCGATCCCATGACCGCACCGAGGCCACACCTCCCAGCGAAGTGGTGCAGGTCATTTATCACGCAGGCGATCCTAACGAGCTTCTCACCGGCCGGCCCGCACTGACAGATGCGGACGGACCTGCGACCGGTCTCCTCCTTGATCAGTTCCTCGACCTGTGCCGTCTTCTTACCGGATAGCTTTCCTGCATCTCTTAACTCAACTCTGTCATCACGTATATAGAGATATACCTGGCTATCGGATTTCCCCGAGATTACTATTGCATCATACCCGGCCTTCTTCAACTCTGCACCCCAGTACCCGCCGACCTCGGCATCGCCGTAGCAACCGGTCAGCGGTGATTTCGCTCCGACACTGTTTCGACCGCACCCACCGATGGGGGCTCCGGTGATGACTCCCGGTGCAAAAACAAGGAGGTTGTCCGGCCCGAACGGATCCACTCCGGATTCAGTGCAGGTGAGAAGCTCATGAGCAATGAACGCCCTGCCACCGAAATATGTCCTGTAGAAAGATTCTCCTCTGGACTGAATCTCCCTCTGGCCGGTCGATAGATCGACCTTCAATATCCTGTCCGTAAATCCTGGGTATGCCGATGCCATGATGACTGCCTCACACAAGAGGGGACTCAGAGGATGGTGGGGGAGGAACCCGCTGCAGGAGAGGAGATTCCTCCCCATTTATTTCAGAAATGAGGTAGCGGTTATACCGGCTCTTTATCGGGATGCAGTTTCTTAAATTTCGCCAGCAGCTGCTCCTCGGATTCCTCATTACTCGGATCTGGTACGCACGCATCAACAGGGCAGACGGATGCACATTGTGATTCATCATAGAAACCTTTGCATTCCGTGCACTTGTCAGTTTCTATGATATAGATCTCATCACCTTCCGAGATTGCTGCATTCGGGCACTCCGGCTCACATGCACCGCAACTGATGCATTCCTCGGTTATCATGTACGCCACCTTGCTCACCTCCTTCGCTCACTGGATTCCGAGTGTTCTTCGGTCATTATATTCCACACATTTATGATTAACTCCTCCCAAATGTCAATAGTTTTTTTCAGGATCGGCTGGAACCCTCTAATCCCTCACCACAAAATAAATTGGAGTAAATGCACGGGTGCCACGGCTTACCGCAAGCTCATATCATCACGGTCATCATCGGCGAGCAACCTCTTCAGTGCATCGAGGAAACCGACCGCCTCGACGGGTCGCATCGTATCTACATCAGCCGTGCGTATCATCTCGACGACCTTTTCGATGCGCACATCGCCCATCGGCTGGAACAGACTCAGCTGCTCCCCCAGGGAAGAAGTTGGAAGATGCTCCCCCCTGGCCAGCGGCGGTATGTCCCGTTCTGCGAACTCACCCTGTTCGAGGTTTGCCAGTATCTCCTTCGCTCTCATGATTACACCCTCAGGGATCCCTGCAATCCTAGCCACCTGTATGCCATAGCTCCTGTCGCTCGTGCCGGGCTCTATCCTCCTCAGGAACACGACCTTATCCTCCCATTCCCGCACGAGGACATTGTAGTTTTTCACCTTCTTGAGGAAGGTGGCGAGTTGAGTGAGCTCATGATAGTGGGTGGCGAATATCGTTCGCGGACACGTTCTCTCATGCTCGTGAAGATACTCGGTAACAGCCCATGCAATAGACAACCCGTCGTAGGTGCTTGTTCCTCTTCCTATCTCATCCAGCAGGACGAGACTCTTCTGAGTCGCGTTGTGGAGTATGTTCGCGGTCTCATTCATTTCAACCAGGAAGGTACTCTGGCCAGAGGCGAGACTATCCGAAGCCCCGACCCTCGTGAATATCCTGTCCACGAGGCCGATCTCGGCCTTCGAGGCGGGAACGAAAGACCCCGCCTGTGCCATGAGCACGATTATGCCGACCTGCCGCAGGTAAGTGGACTTCCCGGCCATATTGGGACCTGTGAGGACTATTATCTGCTCGGTCTTG
Source organism: Candidatus Glassiibacteriota bacterium (assembly GCA_046760905.1). GTDB lineage: Bacteria > Gemmatimonadota > CAZMKB01 > CAZMKB01 > CAZMKB01 > JBHIFB01. The sequence goes on from JBHIFB010000028.1 coordinate 22,556, forward strand.
GCATCGAGCCTTAGGTCATTGGGTATGAATGCTTCCTCGAGAATCAGTTTCTCAACCACAGGGTGGCGCCCCTGGACGATTCGCAGAGACTCGCCATCGTTCACGACCGGACGAGTATACTTGTTTTCACGGGCAACCTCAGCGAAGGAAGAAGCCAGGTCGACGACCGCTATCGCCCGGGAAGCGGTCTTGAATTCCTCTATCATGTTCGATAGATCGTCTCTGAGTTCTGCGAAGAGTTCCTTTTCGAGCAACTCGAGCTTCTCCTGCGCTGAAAGGATCTTCATCTCCATCTCTTTCAGCTCTTGTGTAATGTATCTTTCTCCCTGGGAGATGGTCTGTTTTCTGATATAATCACCGGGGACATTGGCGAGGTTCGGCTTCGTTACCTCGATGTAATAACCGAACACCTTGTTGTACCCTACCTTCAGTGATGATATGCCAGTTCTCCTCCTCTCCTGTTCCTGAAGTGTTGCGATCCATTTCGTCCCACCTCTCTTGAGCTGACGGAGCTCATCGAGCTCCTGGTGATATCCATCTCTGATGACCTCTCCCGCTCCTATCTGGAGTGGAGGATCATCGACCAGCGCCTCCTCTATCTTGGAAACGACCTCCGGAAATCCGACGAGGTTTTCGGCACATCCTCTCAGGAGCTCTGAGCCGACCTCACCCATCGATTCTCTTAGTGCGGGAAGCAGCTTCAACGTCTCTTTAAGTGCGACGACATCACGGGGAGTCGCCTTTCTCGATGCGAGCCTGCCAGAAAGCCGCTCCAGATCATTCAACTTCCTGAGAATCTTCCTCACCTCCCTGCGCCCTCTCCCGTCCTCATAGAAATGCCCTACCGCATCGAGCCGCTCATTGATAGCTTCGACACTACGCAACGGCTTCAGCAACCACTGCCTGAGCATCCTCCCTCCCATAGGCGTCTGTGTTACATCAAGGACTTCGATCAGGCTGGCCTTCTGTAGATCGGGCCTCAGGGATTCGAAGATCTCGAGGTTCCTGAGCGTACCTGTATCGAGTATCATGTGATTATCCAGATAGTATGGCCTTATGCTCCTCACCATCCTGAGGGATTCCGGCTGAATCTTTTCCAGATAGGAAAGGAGCCCGCCGGCCGCCTGCACACCATCCGTGAGGCCCTGGCATCCAAATCCGTCGAGGCTGGTCGTCTCGAACCTTGCAATCAGCCTGGCTCTGGCATCTTCGAGAGCAAAGCACCAGTCGGGGGAGGAGCTTTTCAGCACACCCGGTAACTTTTCCCACAGGCTGTGCAGCACTTTCAGCCTCGGGTTCGTACTCTCCTCGAAGAGCCAGGACTCGGGAATGACGACCTCTGAAGGCGAGACCCTCAGAACCTCGTCTATGAGTTCCTCTTCAGGAACTTCGGTTACGATGAACTCGCCGGTTGTAAGGTCCATGAAGGAAAGTCCCCACCTTGTAGGATCGCTCGAACAGAATGCGCCTATGTAGTTGTTCCTCTTTCCCTCGAGCAGGGAATCGTCGGTGATCGTACCTGGGGTTACTACTTCGAGCACTTCCCTCTTGACAAGTCCCTTGGCCTTCTTTGGATCTTCCACCTGTTCACATATCGCCACCCTGTGGCCAGATTTCACAAGTTTTGCGATGTATCCCTCAGCGGCCTTGACCGGTACACCTGCCAGGGGAACCTTTCCCGCCCGACCGCTGCTTTTCGATGTCAGGGTAACGCCGAGGAGCCGGGACCCGATCTTTGCATCTTCATAAAACATCTCGTAGAAATCCCCCATCCTGAAGAAGAGGATGGCATCTTTGTACCTGTTTTTAATCTTTTTGTACTGGGAGATGAAAGGCGCATCGCTCGACATGGCAGAGGACCTCGTTTGCTGAATTCACTCTTTACTCTCAAAGAGGGCTTTTACTGTCGAATGCATCCCACCCCGCGTTTTAAACTCACCTTTTACTTCCATCCAGCGGGGATTACAGGAGGAAACAAGATCATCGAGTATCCTGTTTACAGACTCCTCGTAGAAGATCCCCTTGTTCCTGTATCCCAGGAAATAGTACTTGAGAGATTTGAGCTCCAGACATTCCCTGTCTGGGATATAGCTGATCGTGATGGTGCCGAAATCGGGAAGGCCTGTGCGCGGACACACGGAGGTGAACTCCGGATTCGTTATCGTGATCGTATAATCCCTTTCGGGAAACCTGTTTTCGAACGTCTCCACCGCCTTTTTCTTCTTCCTCTTTGCGGGCTTTGCCATGAGCGCACCTCGTGGATCAACACGCAATCAGAGCTCATCGCCGGAGGGCTTCCTCGAGATCGTCCCTCAAATCTTCAAGATCCTCGACTCCTACAGAGAGCCTGACGAGCCCTTCGGTGATGCCTGTCTTCTTCCTCTCATCTTCCGGGATAGAGGCATGGGTCATCGTGGCCGGGTGGCTTATGAGGCTTTCGACTCCGCCCAGGCTCTCGGCGAGGGAGAAGATACGGACTTTCTCGAGGAATGTACGCGCCCTCTCCTTGCTTCCAAGCTCGATCGATATCATCGCACCGAACCCCTCCATCTGCCTTCTGGCGAGCTCGTGCTGGGGATGGTCCGGCAGGCCCGGGTAGTGGACCTTCTCCACCGAGGGATGATCGTTCAGAAACGAAGCCAGAGCCCTTGCATTAGACTCGTGCTCTCTCATCCTTAGGGCGAGCGTTTTCGTCCCGCGCAGAACGAGCCAGCAGTCGAAGGGGCCGGGCACTGCTCCCACTGCATTCTGCACGAACTTGATTCTTTCGTATGCATTCTCGTCACTCGTGAGGATGACGCCTCCCACAACATCTGAGTGTCCGTTGAGGTACTTCGTGGAACTGTGAATGACTATGTCGGCCCCGAGTTCGAGGGGTCTCTGGAAGTAAGGAGTCATGAATGTGTTGTCCACCACGAGCCATATGCTGTCCCCGGTCAGCTCGCTCATCCTCCTTATATCGGTGAGCTTAAGGAGTGGATTGGTCGGGGTCTCGACAAACAGCATCCTCGTTTCCGGTGTGATGGAATCTGTGACCGCTTTCTCATCAGAGGTGTCGACGAAGCTGAATCTGAGACCATAGCCTCTCAGAACCTGCTCGAAGAGCCTGTAAGTACCGCCATACACGTTGCTGGAGCATACAACATGATCACCCGTCCTCAGCAGTGTCATGATCGCAGAGATCGAAGACATGCCGGAGGCGAATGCAATCCCGTGCTGCGCCCCTTCCAGAGCTGCTATGTTTTTCTCAAGAGCCTCGCGGGTGGGATTCTGGGTCCTCGCATACTCATAACCTTTATGCCTCCCGATGGACTCCTGAACGTAAGTTGAGGTCTGAAATATGGGAGTGATTATCGCACCGGTGGAAGGGTCAGGCATTTGACCGTCGTGGATCGCTCTGGTTGAAAAACCTCTCATGGAGCCTCCTTATTGCCCATAGTATCCCAGCAGGTCATAGATTGTAATAATACCGATGATCTCGCCATCCTTTTTCACAAGTATCGCTTTCTTGTTTTTGGCAAGGGCCCGAGCAACTCCCGCCACACCTGTATCATACGTCACCTCCGGCAGGGGGCTTCCCATAAGCTCAGTGACTTTCGCTTCGAGAAGGCTTGTATTCTGCATTACCTTGATCCCCACCTCCTGCTCCGCAAGAGTGCCAATTGAGGCATTATCATCTATGACCGGGATGTAGGAAAATCCATGCTCGTTCATGAGCTTCAATGCCGTATGCACCCTGTCCTCCGGGCTCACTGATATGACACCGGCGATGGCAGAACTCTTGAAGGTGAGGATCTCACCTGCGGTGAGCCCCTCGAATCCAATCATGTTGTTCTCCTTCATCCACTCATCGGAATGGCATTTGCTGAGATACCTCTCGCCACAATCCGGGAATATCACGACGACGACAGCATCCTCTGGAAGATCCTTCGAGATCTTCATCGTGACTGCCAACGCTGATCCGCTGGATCCGCCTACGAGTATCCCCTCTTCCCTCGCGAGGCGTCTCGCCCAGTGAAACGATTCCTTGTCAGTTACCGTGTGAACTTCATCGATGTACTCGAAATGAAGCGTCCCCGGTATCAGATCCTCCCCGATGCCCTCCACCTTATATGGTCTCGCACCTGTGGTCGGATTATTGTAGAAGCGATCCTTGAGAATCGAGCCGTCCGGGTCAACGCCTATCACCCTGACAGAATCATTCTGCTCCTTGAGGTACTTCCCGACACCGCTGATCGTGCCCCCTGTCCCCATACCCGCTACCAGGTGGGTGATCCGTCCCTCGGTCTGATCCCATATCTCAGGCCCGGTGGTCTGGTAATGCGACAGGGTATTATGCTCGTTGAAATACTGGTTTACGTATATGGAGTTGGATCTCTCCTCCGAGAGCCTCTTTGCCACTTCATAGTAGCTCTCGGGGGATTCGGGGGGGACGGCAGTAGGGGTTATCACCACTTCGGCGCCGAACGCCTTCAGTAGACGTATCTTCTCGCCACTCATCTTATCCGGCATGGTAAACACTGCCCTGTACCCCTTCGTGGCAGCTACGAGTGCTAGCCCCACGCCGGTGTTGCCCGAGGTCGATTCGATGATGGTGCCTCCGGGATTGAGCAAACCCCTTCTCTCCGCATCCTCTACCATAGACATCCCTATCCTGTCTTTCACGCTGCCGCCCGGATTCAGAAACTCCGCCTTGCAGAGAACCATCGCTTTGACATCTTTCGCTATCCTCGGAAGCCTTATGAGCGGGGTATTACCGATTACTTCGAGTATCGAATTGTAGTATTTCATGGCTTCACCTCATAATCTCCTGGGTATCCATCGTAACAGTTGCAGTGGGCTATAGCTATTATCTTCAGGATCGCTCCAAATCATCGGTCTCGCCTCCGGCAGAGGCAGTTTCGATCCCGGAGAATGAAAAGTTCTTAACAGTATTTATTAATAATCATCCCACCTGAAATTCACAAGTTTCCCGGCCCGGCTCTTCCCTCGCTTTTGGAACCTCATAAAAGAAGAAACTTTTAATGTGTGCGGGTTTGTATTATAATAGAGACAGAACCGTTTATATTATATCCAGTCTCCTGAATAGAAATACGAGCGAGTGAGCCCAGAAAGGTCAATCCGTCTGTCTAAACAAAAGGAACCTTCTCCGGATATCCAATTACACGTCAACAGGGGATTCGATATGCCGAAGGCCATTTCCCGCCTGTTTCTGTTTATTCTCCTTTCAGCATCTCTCCTACATTCATCGGAGATGAAATCGTCGGTCTGGGAAGGCCTGTCATTCGATCCTACGAAACCGTTCCCATCAGAGTTTCTGACTGGCTCGGAGGATGTCCTACGAACACTGCCAAGGCTCCTTGCAGATGATACGCTGAATATCAAAATCAACTCAGACACCGTCAGCGACATTCACAACGAGGAACAGGTCTGGATCAATCCCACGAACGAGAACAACCTCGTTAAGGAGCTCATCGCCTGTGACCGTACGCTCGAGGAGACGGACGGAAACCTATATG
>JBHIFB010000029.1:0-27705 GCA_046760905.1 Candidatus Glassiibacteriota bacterium
AGCCGCCTCGCTGTCACCCCTGGGGGAACGGCTGCGTTCCCCCAGACCCCCACAGAGTGGTCGCTTCCCAGAGTGATAATATGTTACCGTAATTGCGAACGCGACCACTAAGTATCCTTAACGCTCCTTCTCATGCCTTACATCATCATGTTAGCAACGTATGCGGTGTATAACCGCCGGCTTCAGAAAATCGCAAAGAGTGAAGAACTCACCGTCTGCACTTAAATAGCCTCTCGAAATCGGATGGGCCGCTCTTTTTTGCCTTGTTGCGGGTATCCTCATCCCGCTCATCGAAGGTTTTCTTCCTCACACGGTAGAAGATCCCGGTGCGCGGTTCTCCCGAGGCGGCGATCCGTAGCGCCTGCTCGAAGTCGGTGGGATCATGTTCTTCAGGCAGCGGTTTCAGCTTCTCTCTCAGGAAATCGTAGGTCATCCTTTCATCGAATGTCACGCACGGGCTGAACACCCGGACGAAGGAGAAGCCCCTGTGTGAGATGGCTTCCTCGAATATCTGGGCCAGGTGATCAGGCTCGGCCGAAGAGACCGATGCCAAGAAACCCGGCCTGTATGAGAGGATGAGGAGCTCTGGTAGGACTGGTTCGTCGGGATTCCCGTAGGGAGTAGTGGCAGTGACGATGCCGGTCGGCGTCGTCGGAGATGCCTGCCCCTTTGTGAGCCCATAGATGGTATTGTCGAGCAGTATGCAGGTGATATCCACGTTACGCCTCACGGCGTGCGGCAGGTGTCCGCCTCCTATACCGAGGCCGTCTCCATCGCCCGTCATGACCACGACGGTTAGATCGGGCCGTGCCATCTTCACGCCCTGGGCGACCGGCAGCGGTCTCCCGTGCAGGGTGTGAAACCCGTAACATTTCATAAATCCCGGGAACCTCCCCGAACAGCCTATTCCCGATACCATGACGAAGTTCTCCGGTTTGATCGAGAGTGCTGTGAGTGTATAATTGAGCGCATGGCTTACCCCGAAGTAGCCGCATCCGGGGCACCATATTGGGATATTCTCCGAGCGGTACTCGAAAGCTCCTTTGCTTTTCTCGGTTTCGATTCCCTTCAGTACCCCTGTATCATCTGTTTTTATTCTTCTCAAAGGATTTCACCCCTGATTCTTTCGTACACTTCATCGGGTTTGAGAGGAACCGATGAAATGAGTGGGACTTTATTAAGCTTCACATCACCCAACTGCCCCTGTAGAAGACTTGCAAGTTGCCCTGTCGCGTTGAGTTCTACAACTAATATATTCCTGAACTTCTTCAGGCTCCGCTCGAACCACTTCACATGGAGGGGGTATACCATAGGCACCTTGATCGCTGCGAAGGCTTTTCCCCCTTCCCTGGCAAGCCTCTGAGCATCCCGGATCACACCGAAGGTAGATCCCCAGCTTATCACCGCTGTCTCGGAATCTCTCGGGCCGTATGCCTCCGGCTTCGGGCCCTCTTTGAGGATCCCTTCGAGTTTTTTGAAACGTTTCTCCGTACCCTGTCTGTGGATCTCACTCGTGTAAGCCGGCTTCCCCGACTCATCGTGCTCGAGGCCGGTCTGAGTGTGGAAGAATGGGCCGCTGCCGGGGATCGCCCTCGGAGAGACCCCGCTCTTGGTATATCTGTACCTCAGGTACTCATCTTCGGTTCCGGGTTCAGGCTCTATGTTGGTGCTTTTGCGCCATGAGGGATCTATTTCGAAGGGTTCAACTGTCTCCTGCCTGTTGGAGAGAAAGAAATCCAGGAGCACGATAACCGGCATCTGATACTTCTCGGCGAGGCGGAGTGCTGTGACGGTCATGTGGAAGCACTCGGCAACGTTCGTCGGTGCCAGTACCACTCTCGGTGAATCGCCGCTGGCTCCATGCACGGCGAGGAGAAGATCTGACTGCTCCGACTTCGTCGGCAGGCCAGTGGATGGTCCCCCCCTCTGGCAGTTGATGATCACGGCTGGGCTCTCGGCCATGACCGAAAGGTTAATCATCTCAGTCATCAGGCAGAGCCCCGGGCCAGATGTCGCCGTCATCGCTCTCTTGCCGGCGAAGAATGCGCCTATAACGGTCGCGATTGCAGATATCTCGTCCTCGGTCTGCACCACGGTGCCGTCCATCTTGACGAGCTCCTTTGCAAGTATCTCCATTATCTTGGTCGCCGGTGTTATCGGGTATCCGGCATATAGACCGAGGCCGGCGGCCATCGCCCCGTAGGCGACCGACTCGTTCCCCATCAGAATCAGCTTCTCCCTTCCGGTCTTAGGCCTGGCCGGAGCGTGGAACCTGTCCCTTTTCATCACCTCGTCTCTGCCGTATTCATAGCTCATTCTCAGACATTTAAGATTCTTCTCCGTAACCTCAGGTCCCCTCTTTGCGAATCTCTTCCTGAGATAGTCCTCGAATGGCTCCATCGGGAAACCGAATATTCCTCCGAAAGCTCCAACGGCCGCTATATTCTTGGACCTAGTGATTCCAAAAACCTTCGATGAGATCGATCCCATCGGGACCCCATATGCCACGATGTCCGGGGAGAGCCGGCTCATCAGGCTATCTTTCTCTTCCATGTATGTGGGCACGTCATTATCGTAGATGACGATGGCCCCCTCCTTGAGGTCACCAAGCTGCTCGGCGGCAAAGGAGTTGTTGAGCGCTATCAAAAGGTCTATGTCACCACCCCTGGAATGGATCTCCGATTCCGATGCCCTGACCTGAAACACCGTCTTTCCCGAACCCTTGATCTCGGCGCCGTAGTCATTGAATGTGAGAATGGAAAGCCCGGCCATGTTCAACGCCTCAACGAGAAAGTTCCCGGCGAGTATCACCCCGTCACCTGCAATGCCGCATGCCCTTATCGTCATGTCGAAGCCGTTTCGTCCTTTTCTCCTTGCCATTGCCTAGAACCTCTTCCACCACGGGGTTCCCACCTCTATACCCTCTATGTCGAACGGGTTCACCTTGAGAGTGTCGTACACCGTTGGCTTGCCCGCCATGTTAAGCCCCGCTATCCTCCCCTGAACTCTGGCATTAGGCCAGCCGTAATTAACATAGTAACACCTCATGCCGCGATGATACGGCTGGGCACAGTCGCCGGATGCCCAAACACCCTCGATGCTGGTCTCGAGATGTTCGTCGACGAGAATCCCGCGATCGATTTCTATCTTGCGGGCGTTAAGAAACGACACATCAGGGGTGTACCCATAAGAGCCCACTATGAGACAGGATGCAGTTTGCCTTCCGCCGCTGGTCGAGATGATGAGCCTGTCGCCTGACCTGCTTATTTCATTGAGATCATCCTCAACGAGGAGCCTGAGCCGCGGCCTCTGTGATAGCCTCTTGACTATCTCGTCGTAGTCCTCATCCGACAGAGAAAGAGGCCAGAAGCTCTCTCTCTTCATTAGAAAGGTCACCTCGATCTTTCTTCTGTAAATAGCATTGAGAAGATCCAGAGAAGCGAGACTCCCGCCGATGATCAAGACATCCCTGGCCCGTGAAAGTTTCTCTCTCAGGGCGCGTGCATCGTCGAGGCTTCTCAATGTGTGTATATGGCAGCAAAGATGCTCGAGGTAAACCGGTATGTTTGCTTTCGAGCCCGAAGCGATGAGCAATCTGTCGTAGCTCAACACCTCTTTATGTGTGAAATAAATCTGCTTCCTGTCGAAATCAATGCTCAGTACTTCGTGGCCGAGCCTGAGATCGAGCTTTTTCCCGGCGTAGTACATCTTTTCATGGAGTAAGAGCTTGGCCTCACCGATGGCTCCACCGACGTATTTCGGGAGCGCATACCTTCGATACGGGAAGTCGCACTCGGAGGATATGATTGTAATTCTGCCGGCCCTGTCATGCTTCCTGATCACCTCAGCAGCGGTGACGCCGGAGATTCCTGAGCCTATTATCACGTAGTGGATTGGTTTAATCATCGGTCCTCAAAGCTTTCCGAGAGTGACACCTTCGTGAAGCCTATGCACTGGGTCGGGCAAACTCTCTCGCAGTTACCGCAGCGGATGCACCTGTCCCCTAGGATATAGATTGCCCTTACCTCATCCCAGTTCTCCGCCTCTGTTATGCCCTCTATGATACCCTCATCGCTCACCTTAAACTCCCTGACCTGCTTTATGCAATCTCGTGGAGCAACTTCTATGCATGCCATGCAGTATATACATCTATTCACGTCGATCTCGTATTTAAAGTGGCAGAGGTAGCATCGCTTGGCCTCGGTGAGAGTTTTTTTGACCGTGTAGCCCTTTTCCACCTCTGTGCTATAGTTGATCCTGGATCTCTTACCGACTGTAGGCATCATCTGTCGCTCTATAAAATCATATTCCCTGATCCTGCCCGTTTCCCTGGCCTCAACGGTGAGAAGTGTTCTCTTTCGCCTCCGTTTCCCGGTCAGGTACTCATCTACCGACACTGCCACCGTTCTTCCATGGGCAATCGCATTTATGACATCGCCCGGACCGTTTATGCAGTCACCGGCGAGGAAGAGGCCATCCCTTGTTGTAGAGAAGCTATCGCCCTTAAGCACCGGAACTCCGTTCTCATCCTTATCAACTCCCGCATCGTCTCCAATGAATGGGAAAGTGGCGTGTTGACCAATAGCCACTATTAGCGTGTCCATTTCGACTGTAAACTCCGAACCTTCGATCGCCCTGAATCCGGAGGTCCGTGATTTCCTTCCGGAGAAAGGCGTGGTCCGGATGAATGTTACAGCAGATACCTTGCCGCCTGAACCGTGTATCTCGACTGGCTGGGAGAGGAAGTGAAGCCTCACCCTCTCTAATTTGAGTTCATGTATCTCTTCGGATGTGCCGGCAAGGTATTTTTCCGTGCGTCTGTAATGGAGTCCCGTCTCTTTACTGCCGAACCTTAACGAGGTCCTCGCACAATCGAGGGCGGTATATCCGCCGCCTATGACCACCACCTTCTCGGCTACCTCCACCCTGTTACCACGGTTGGCTTCCATCAGGAATGGGAGTCCGTAGAGAACGCCCTCGAGCTCGGCTCCCGGAATTTTCAACTCGTTTGCAAGCATGTTGCCCGTTGCGATGATAGTCGCATCATTCGTTGACAGCAGTTCCTCCAGCTCGACATCCCGCCCAATCCGGGTATTGAGGGCTATCTCGACTCCAAGGGAGGTTATGTAACCGATTTCCTCATCGAGAACCGCTCTCGGAAGCCTGAAGTCGGGGATCCCGAGAGACAGCATTCCTCCGGCGATATCCTCCGCCTCATACACAGTAACGGAATGACCGAGAAGGGCGAGATCATGAGCCGCAGCCAGCCCCGAGGGTCCGCTCCCTACGATTGCCACCTTCTTCCCCGTCGGGGCTAGGTGTGGTTCAAAAGCTAACTGTTCTCTTCTATTATCGGCTCCCGCTCGCTTTATGTGACAAATCGCGACCGGGGTTCCGAGATCGCTCTCCCCATGACGACAACTGTCCTCGCAGGGCCTGCTGCAGATCCGACCGAGAACTCCAGGCAGGATATTCGAATGTCTGTTTATACGATAAGACAGATCGTAGTTTCTCTCGGAGACTGCAGCTATGTAAGCAGGGATATCCGTGAGGACGGGACATGCCCACTGGCAAGGGATGTTTTTCTCTATCCAGTGGAGTTCCCTGGTCCCGACTGACCTTGCCTCAATAACCTCATTGGAAGGCATGTGATCATTTTCCACTTGCGGGATCAGATCCTTTGTTCTCTTCTAACCTGTTATCATTCATTGTGAAGCGCGATTAGTATTATAGTCATCCCAAAATATACTGTCAATGACCGTTCATCGCTTCTGTCATGTGATCAGTGCTTCAGAGGCAAGCGGTGATGGGATAATCAATCTATCTATGAGGGATGGGACTTTCCATGATGTGTTTCCGGTGTGAGCTCTCTCCCATCGAGGCAAAGGTAGCCGCTTTCTTTGAGTTGGCCACACTCCATCTCCTCTATCGCGATACTCTTCACCTCTTCATCGGATATCCCCTTCTCCACCATTTCTATGAGCCTTTTGACAACCGTGACGAGCCCTATCTTCGCATTGCACGGCTCGCCTTCTAGATTGATCGTCGCACCGGATACACCGGCCCTGGACAGCCTCGGTATGGTGCAAAGGGCGCAGAAGATGTCATTCACGTTCTCAACGATCTTGCCATCTTCCAGGGATGCGGAGGGAGCTTCGGCCGGCGAGGAAGTATCGGTCGATGGAACATATCCTCGGATGGCTGTGATATAGAAGCTGCATCCTGCAACACTCGTTGAGAGTTTCGCTATCTCACTCACATTGAGGTAAGAAGGCAGGATGATCTTCATTACCCCGAGATCGTTCCAGAACAGCACCGTCTGCTTGTTCAGCACGAGTTCCTCAGGACTTAAAACGACATCAACGGCGATCTTTTCCTCCCGTATCGCAACGATAAGTCCGGGATTACAGGTTATGACTCCATCGATTCCAATATCCCTGCAGATGAATCCCACAAGATCTGTTATACGACGCATCCCTTTATCGGAGTATGATTCTGCGTCCAGGCAAGCGTATGTCTCAGCAGCATGATGGCGTGCACAGTTACAGATTCTCCTCAATTCATCAATCGATGTTATTGTCTCTCTCCCGACGGCGGACCTGTGTAGATGGGCGTTTCCCAGATGAGAAATCGACTCTTCTTTGACATCGACGATCAGGGCTGATGCCCCGCTGAGGAGGAGAAGTTCAGCTTCCTGTAGCGTGCTTGCAGGCGTTATAATACGCAAAGTCCATCTCCTAAACAGTCGCACTGGATTGACAGATCAGCCTGTCTATTGTGGAGTCTGGTATACTTTCGAGCTTTTTCTCCATTAGAACGGTGGCGATCGTGCGGGGGATGAAGTTATCCCTTCCGGACGCCATAGATACCACTTTTTCTTCATATGTGGCTGTACTGGATAACTCCCTGGCGAGATCCTGGCATTGTCTGTAGCATTCCTCACATCTTCTAACATGCTCGGCCTTCTGCATCGAGCTTTCGCCTGTGAGATGTGCTCCCCCGGTCACGCAACAATCGAACGGTAAGTATAATGAACCGCTCAGACCCGTCTTCTCGAGGCCAATGCGAGTTACCTGGATTGGACAGTCGAATTCCACTCTCCTCACACCATAGTTTGAGAGAAACCTTCTGTATGGAAAATAAGTCAGGTTTGATGCGTTCGATCTTTCAAATCCGCGGTGCGACCTGTTCAGAATACGGCCGAGAACCGGTGTGAGTTCAATGTGGTTCTTCCTCAGGAGTCTCAGCACCCCCCAGTCGTTCACAACCACCTCCGTGCCTTCGGCATCGTGTGCGAGCAGATCAAAGCAGGAGCTGAGTGCCTCAATGTACTGATCGGTTACATGCGGCGTGACGAATGTGAACGAGAGACCCCTTTCGAGGGAGGTAAACAGGCAATTCTCCAGTTCATTCAGAGAGGGAATGGTCCTCTCACAGAATTCGTTGCCAAAATAAGTGCGTGAGAAGGAAACTTCTGAAACGGGATATGGAAAGCCGGTATCGGGGTGGTCAACCTTTTGCCACGTAGAGAAATGCTCGTCTATACACTTAAACTCTTCCGGTCTTTTGATGAAGAGGGCCCATTCCATAGACAAGTGAAGCCTTTTCGCCGGGTGAGGTGTCTCTTCCTATAATACCGGGGTGAGAGCCCTCTGTCAAGGATTGTTCTTGCCTCCATTTCCTCCGTTTCCGAGGTACTCCTTTATGCGTTCAAGGAGGTCGAAGATGTCGTAAGGCTTGGTAATATAACCATCGCATCCGGCATCAAGGACCTTCTGTTTATCCTGCTCCATGGCAAACGCGGTGAGCGCGACGATCGGGATTTTCCCAAGGCCGGGCTTATCTTTTATCTTCCTTGTAGCATCATAACCGCTTATTCTTGGAAGCCCCATGTCCATCAGGACCAGGTCCGGCGTCGTTGTGACTGTTATCTCAATCGCCTCCTCTCCATTGCTCGCTTCATAAACATCATATCCCTGCGCCTCGAGCAGCTTCGCAAGAAGGACTCTATTGTCATCATCATCTTCCACGACAAGAATTTTATATTTCAAATGTCCTCCCCATCTTCACCGGCATCCATCGCTGTTTCGACCTTCTCAACGACACTGAAAAGATCCTCCATTGCGAATGGCTTAACAAGATAATCGAACGCTCCCAGTTTGTAGCCCAATTTCTTCTCATCAAAGACGGACAGTATCACCACCGGGATATCCTTCAGCTCGTTGATGCGTTTAAGCTCCTTGAGTACCGTCCATCCATCCATCCCTGGCATCATTATGTCTAGCGTTATAAAATGGGGCTTGATCTCGATTGCCTTAGCCAGTCCCTGTCTTCCGTCCAATGCGGCAATGATTCTGTAACCTCTCCTGCCAAGTATCGCGCTCAAAAGAGAAGCGACGCTCGGATCGTCGTCTATCGCAAGAATTGTTCTTTTTCCTGCGGCGTTGTGCGGGGAATCAGGAGTGTTTTTCATCGCTGTCATCCTCCTCGTTCACCGGGATTGTGAACGTGAAAGTAGTGCCGACCCCGTCCTCGCTGTCGACCCAGATTCTTCCCCTGTGCAATTCGATGAGTTTCTTTGATATGCTGAGTCCGAGGCCTGAGCCGCCGTAGTTCCTCTGTACCGAGCCATCAACCTGTCTGAACGCTTCGAAGATCGTATCCCGGCTCTCCTTCGGAATGCCTATTCCAGTATCCTTGACGGAAACCTGCAGCTCTCCATTGTTCCTGATAGCGCTCACCTGGATGAAACCTTTTTCTGTGAACTTCACCGCGTTGGAAAGCAGATTAACGAGTGCCTGCTTGATCCTCATGCGATCCGCGTTGATGGCGGGGATGTCCGGTTCAAGGCTCGAGATCAAACTCAAGCCCTTTTCCTCGGAGAGCGGTCGGATTGTTGTAACGGCTTCCCCTATCACATCTTTGATGTTGAAATTCTCCTTGTGCAGGGAGATCGTTCCGGATTCGATCTTGGAAAAATCCAGTATCCTGTTTATGAGCTCGAGGAGGTCCTTGCCGCTTGCGAGTATCTTCTTCAAGTTATTCTTGTGAGCCTCGGGCAGCGGGCCATCCAATTCCGCAAGCGCACACTGTGAGTAACCGATGATGGATGTCAGAGGGGTCCTGAGCTCATGGCTCGTGTTCGCCAGAAAAGCCGATTTGAGCCTGTCGAGCTCGAGAAGTTTTTCGTTGGCTCTCTGTAGGATGATGTTGTTCTGTTTCAATTTAACCGTCAGTGCCTCCAGCTCAGAGGTTCTCTCCTTCACCTTTTCCTCCAGCTTTCTGCTGTGTGATTCGATCTCTTCGTTCTTCTTTTTGAGCTCATTCCTCATGTACTCGAAGGAGGAGGCAAGCTCACCCAGTTCATCCTTCGACGTGACATCGACAGGCGTCTCAAGGTCGCCATGGGCCATGAGGACGGTGTGGTCGAGGAGGTGCCGTAGGTTGCGTGTGAGTCCATGACTGAAGATAGAGGCCCCTGCAAAACCCAGTGCGATGAAAATGAACATCGTTTTTGCATCCCCGTATTTTATATCAGCAAGCCTTTCCTCCAAAGCATCGAAGGAGTAGTAATAGAAAATGTTGTGCTTGTGTACCCCGCCCTGCAAAAGTACCGGATAGGAGATTTCGAGCAACTTCTTACCATCCAGTTTCACGTAGCGGTAGCGTGGCGTGACGCTGGTGAGAGCTTTTTGGTCCCACTCGGATGATATCCTTCTGTCATTGGTTTTGACCGGGGAGGAATTCTCGACTTCCTCCGTACCGAGAAGGATGTTACCGTTTGCATCTGCAATTTCTATCTTGTAGAGGTCATCGTTTAATGTGTAGAATTTTCTCAAGGCGGATAGGAAGGTGTAGAATGCCTTGTGGTAATATCTTTCGTATTCGGAGGAGAGCTGGGGAGAGGTGAGTTCTGCAAACCTCATCCCGTCTTCGAGGAGGTCGGCATTCTGCTCCCTTTCCGTCTTGTGAATTTCTAAATACATGTCAGTTAAGAGAAGCATGACAATGAATGCCGATATGGAAAGGCTCGTTTTCGCTCTCAGGTTCATTGCGCAGCCTCCGGATAGATCTCTTCTAATGAAATTTGTTTGTCGAGGCGGGGCTTGAAGGATATATTCTTCCTGACCCCGTAGAGATTCATCTGCGTATGCAGGGGTACCCACGGGATATCACTCATGCCGATCTCCTGGGCATGTTCAAATAGCTGGGCCCGTTTCACCGGGTCGAGCGTGATCTCGGTCTCCTCAATGATGGAATCGAGGCTTGCATTACTGTAACCGCCTGCGTTTATATAGCCATATACTCCGCCGTCGTTCGAATGGAGCCAGTCCAGGAAAACGGAGCTGGCATCCCCGTTTGGGCAGTCCCACCCCATGAGGAAGAAAGAATATTTCCGATCGATCGTATTCGGGATGAATATCTCCTTCGGCAGCGCTTCGAGTTTCGCATCGATGCCGACTGCCCTGAGCTGCTTGACCACCATTTCACCAATCTCTTCATCCTTCACGTACCTGTTGTTCGGGCAGTGAAGAGTTATCGAGAACCCGTCCGGATAGCCTGCTTCTGTGAGAAGCTCCCTGGCCTTTCGCGGGTCGTAGGGGAGCCTCTCAAGATTCGGGTTGAAGCCGAATACATACGGGGAGCAGAACTGGCTTGCGGCTTTTCCAAAGCCGTTTAGAACTTCATTTATTATCATGTTTTCATCAATCGCCCTGTAGATGGCCTCCCGCACTCTTATGTCCTTCAGCGGGTTGGGTGTCACATCTACATACGGGCTCTCGTCCCTCGACACATCGAAACCGAGGAAAATGACGCGTATTCCTACTTGCGAAATGAACTTCACCTGAGGCAAGGATAGCACGGTCTCCACCATGTCGACCGGGATGTCAACGATCAGGTCGGCCTCGCCGTTTGAAAGCATTCCAACCCTTTTCTCTGGATCGGTTTGTGGTATTATCGATACGTGATCGAAAGCCGGCTTCCCCCTCCAGTACTCTTCGAAGGCTTCCAGCTTAACCGCTTTCCCCCTCTCCCACGAGACGAGGCGGTAGGGGCCAGTTCCTATCGGTGTTTCATTCAATTCCTCCTCGGACCAGCGCCTGGCCTGTTGTTCCGTCATTATCAAGCAGCTATAGAGCAGATACGGCAGGATCGCGCTTGGTTTGTTCATCCGTATGACGAGGACATTCTGGCTCTCTGCGGTGATTTGAGCGACGTTGCCGAAACCACCGCCTACATCCGTCTGAGGGTGATTCCTGGCCCTCAGGATGCTGGCTACAACATCAGAGGCGGTGAGAAGTTTTCCGTTGTGAAACTTTACATCCGGACGAATGAAGAATTTCCACGTCAGGTCATCAGGGTTCGACCAGCCCTCTGCAAGAGAGCCCTCGAGGTCAATTTTACACTCGCTATCGAGCCTGATGAGCGGCTCCATTATCCTGTAGAGGGTGGATTGCGTCACCGTCTCAGCAAACGTGTGGGGGTCCAGGGTGAAGATGTCCGAGGACTGGACCACGGTGAGCGACTCTTCACCGCCTCTGACATCTGAGTGTTCTCTCTCCATACAGGAGGTGAGAATTAAAATGAAAACAAGAGAGAAGAGCGAGCTTCTGTTCATATTAATAGATCTCCATGGGATCAATCCGAAATAAAATTTGTTAAAACACCAAGTACATCGAGATAAAAGCAAATTCTGTGCCATCTGAGTGAGGCTCTTTAAGATACGCTCCCCTTATCCTTAAGGGTGGGGAAACTTTTCACTTTAAAACTGCTTGACCGTATCGGGTGTGAGGTGTATTATAGAAATCCCTGCGCCGGTCGTTCTCAAGCGGCCCGTTGCATGTATAGGCGAAGCGAGGGATGATCAACAGAAGGGGGTAGAGTTATGAAATTACTGTGTATGGTCATTCTGGCATGTGGCCTTACTGTGAACCTTTTGCCTGAATCTCTTTGGGCTTACGATGAGTATTTCGAGGATGGGGCCATGAGGGTCGATTACTATCACACAGGAAGCGCCGGCGGGGAGATTATCAGCATCGACAGGGTATATCTGGAGGAGCAATGGGGCGGTAGCAAGATAAACCTCATCGACACGACCGATCTCGGAAAATATATGGTCAGGGTGTACGATTTAAGGACTAATCAGCTCATTTTCTCGCGCGGATTCTCGAGCATATACGGCGAATGGGAGACGACGTCAGAGGCTTCGGAAGGCACCTCGCGTACTTTCCATGAGTCGGCGGTATTTCCCTTCCCGAAGGAAAGCATTCAATTCGTGATTGCGAAGAGGAACCGGAGGAATAATTTCGAGGAGATTTTCAGCTGTGTGATAGACCCCGGCTCTGATGAGGTGAACCGTGAATATCACGGGAGGGGATACAAAGCGAATAAGTACATATATCACGGTGATCCGTCTGAAAAGGTGGACGTTGTCATAATGGGCGATGGGTACACGGCTCTGGAATTGCCCGAGTTCCATGAAGACGTAAAAAGGCTTACCGGGGCCCTTTTTGAGTCCTCACCCTTTAAAGAGAGAAAGGATGACTTCAACGTGTGGACGATAGATGTTGTCTCCAGGGATTCGGGGATCGATGAACCGACGAAGGGCTTGTGGAGGGATACTGCTCTTGGAACATCCTTCAACTCCCTCGGCACACCGCGTTACGTGCTGACACTTGAGAATGAAGCGGTAAGAGACATTGCATCCAACGCTCCTTATGATCAGATATACATCCTTCTGAACACAGACCGATACGGTGGAGGCGGCATTTTCAACTTCTACTCCACCTGCATCACACAGGCGGAGAAGGAAGTCAATTCCTGGTGGCCCGAATATGTGTTTGTTCACGAGTTCGGCCATTCCTTCGCGGGGCTGGGTGATGAGTACTATTCATCAAGCGTGGCCTATTCAGACTTCTTCCCGGAGGGTGTGGAACCATGGGAGCCGAACATCACCGCTCTAACAAGCGTGGAAAAACTCAAATGGAGCGGCTATGTCGAGGAGAAAACCCCGCTGCCAACCCCGTGGAATAAGGCCCGGTACGATTCACTCGGCGCTGTCAGAAGAGAGCTCGACCGGGACAGCGAAGACTATGACGAGGAGATGAGAAGGCTTGAGAAAGAGAGGCTTGAAATGCTTGCAAGCGAGGACTATGCCGGGAAGGTTGGGGCTTTTGAGGGTGCCGGCTATGCATCCATAGGCCTTTACAGACCCTTCCTGGATTGCAGGATGTTTTCGAAGAGCCTGACCCCGTTCTGCCCGGTTTGTGAGGAAGCGATTAACAGAGTCATTGATTTTCACACGAACAAGTGAGTGGTTCGATTCCATTCGCTGATTAAAAATCCCGTCTTTCGCCCAGCCGGTATCCCGGTGAAAGCCGATGAACTGTGGCGGGAACCGTTTTAAAGTGCCTTTAGACTATTGACCAGAAAGAAAAACCGGACGATGACCAAGGAGGAGATCATGGGACTCGAATGGCTACCGAGAGATGATGAGAAGAAGGCTCATGCTTTGTGGGGGGAAGAATATTTCGGAAAGGAAGCGCCGTCTGTAATTTACGAGAAAAGGCCCCTGACCTCGCCGGAGGGGAAACGGATACAAGGCCTCTACACCTCATGGGTCATATTGAACAATCCGAAGCAGCATAACTCATACACCACCGAAATGGCAAAGGGAGTGATAGCCGGATTCTACAATGCCTCGCTTGATAGGAGCGTGGTGGCGGTCGTGTTCACGGCGGTCGGGGACAGAGCATTCTGTACAGGCGGCAACACGAGAGAATATGCGGAGTATTACGGCAGGAGACCGAACGAGTATGGCGAATACATGGATATCTTCAACAGCATGGTAGATGCCATACTGAATTGCAAGAAACCTACTATCTGCAGGGTGAACGGGATGAGGATTGCCGGCGGACAGGAAATCGGCATGGCCTGTGACCTTGCCATCTCCTCCGACCTGGCCCTCTTCGGACAGGCGGGACCTAGGCATGGTTCAGCTCCAGATGGAGGGAGTACCGACTTCCTCCCTTGGTTTCTATCTATGGAAGATGCCATGTACAACTGCATTTCGTGTGAGCTATGGAGTGCATACAAGATGAAGATGAAGGGTCTTATTTCGAAGGTCGTGCCTGTCCTGAAGGATGGGGACAAATTCGTGAGAAACCCGCTTGTAATCACCGACACCTATGTTGACGATGGTGAAATCGTATACGGTGAGTTCGTGAGGGGCGAAGAGGCCAAGAAAGCGAAGGAGCTGATGAAATCACTGCCCGTGGATTTCACACTCCTCGACGGGGCCGTGACAGAACTCATCTGGACTCTTGCAAATCTCTTCCCCGGCTGCCTCATGAAGTCGATCGACGGCATCAGAGCGAAGAAGAAATTCTTCTGGGATCAGATGAAGCTCCCCAACAGGCACTGGCTGGCAGCGAACATGTCGGTAGAAGCATTCCTCGGCTTCACTGCCTTCAACACGAGGAAGATCACAGGTCAGGATGTGATAGATTTCCTGCGCTACCGGCAGCTGATAGCAGATGGTGCCGTTATGAACGAGAAAGCATTCGAGGAGGTACTGGGAAAACCGACTAAATCCTAATTCAGTCTCCTCATCTCCCGTCTATGGAGTGACCGTCACCTCGAAGCTGCTCGTCTGCCAGATGTCCCAGGGATGCTGACCCACCCTGCCATGAAAAGTGTATGTGGCGGGCGGAGCAAATTCCGGGATGAACAGGCTCGGATTAAAAGTATTCGAGAAATTCCCCGGGAGGGTGAAGTTGAACGGCCCCATCACCGGGTTCCCGCCATAGGGCTCTCCGTTCGGTAGATCCACGTCGAGCCAGAAGTCGCCGTTTTGCGCCCAGGGGGTTATGTTTTCGACCAGGGCATCCATAACCAGGTCTGTGCCCCTTTGAACCGTAGGCGACTCTGGAGTCCAGTTCGTGATTATCTTTGAGAGCTGGGCAGCCTGGAGCACTTCCTTTGTCGTCAAGGATTGAACAAATACCACGACCCCTATCTCGGTTTCATCCCAGTCACCCGAGATGGTGAAATCACTGTAGAAGTCGGCGGCCTCACCGGGCTCGGATATGCCAAGAGTCTGATTTGGCAGTATATCCCTTACGACGAATCTATACTGACGACCCGAATACCACAGATGGTCTTCGAATACCATGAATTCCACCTTGAGATTCGGATCATCGAGCCCATCGAGCACTTCGATATGTGCTTCCACCGTTCCAGAGTTCTCATCCATGGAACCGGTAAGATCGATCGTTATAGGTGACGGATTATTGAGGTGGTTCATTATCCTATTCCAATACTGCGAATACGTGAAAACGCTGCCGCCGGTGTAGCTGTCTCCTCCATCGAAATAGCAGGTAGGGTAGCTCGGGGTGCTGTCGTACCAGTAAATTCGGCCTTGAGTTTCCGGCGTTCCGTATGCACTGCTTGTCGGATGTAATGCAAGAACCACTAATTCCTGACGTCCGAATTCCCCCGACAACCTGTCGAGAGCCTCTTCAGCGTAAGGACAGTATGGTCACCAGGTCGCCGTACAGAGCTCGGCGAGGACCACCCGGTCTGTCCCACCATAGAGGAAGGCAGGGACTGCTATAGCCAGTATTGCCAGTAAAAAAGCAGCCTTTTTCATCCTTGTACCTCCTGTTGGTATGTGGGGTGAAGGCGATAAGCATTTTTACATATGAGTGTATCATATTTACAGACCTCTGTCAAGCCGCTCTCAGTCTCTTCACTTTTTTAATTTTAGCTAACACCCCGCCCTAAGGATCATTCTAAAAAGAGGAGCCGAAGCGGAAGAAAAACTCACCTTCACCTCTGCGTATCCCATAGTAGGCTACCGCGTTCTGGAAATAGGGATACCCTATCCACAACCTGAGGCCCGCTCCGTAACCCGAGATGAGGCGATCGAATGAGAGTTCGCTCACCCTCAAAGTAGCGGCGCCGGCGTCCAGGAAGATGCGTGCTTCCAGGAAGGCATCGTGGAACGGGATTTCGAGGAAACGGTACCGCGGTTCTATGCTCGCAAGAAAGGTCGAGCGTCCTATCAGATCACCGGAATTGGGGAACTTGAGACCCCAAACCCCGCCCAGTCCCTGCCAGAGGTGGTAGGGCAGCTTGTTCCCGAAGTTTGTAAGGGAGAGCCTCGAGAAGATGTATGTCCGTTTACCGGTCCTTTTGTAGTCCAGCGCCTGAAAAAGAATCCCCGGCGCCCCGTCCCTGAAGACGATCGATCCCTGAAAAAGGTAGCCGTCAAACGGGGTCAGTCTGTTATCCCTCCTGTCGAGAAGGAAGGAAGCGCCCAGATCTGTGTCTTTCGTGCGCCCGCATATACCGTTATCATTCAGGAATGAAAGGGCATCCGTCCCGAATTCCTTCTCCTCGAGATTGAATGTATGCACGCCAGCTATGAACGCGATCGAAAGGTCCGGGTTGAAGTTGTATCCGATGGAAAATGAGGCTCCGATGCGCCTGTAGTCGAAGCCCTCTTCAGGTTCCACGAAGACGATATCGCGGCTGGCAAGCAGGTGGTTCACCCGCATCCGCACCAGAAAAGGAGTGCCCCTGAAATAGGGATTGTCCAGGATCAGTGATTGCGTTTTCGTGCTGAGATACAGTGATCCGTTCACCCCTTTCCCAAACAGGTTGTCCCTGCCGAGCTGAACGAACCAGGTACCTGCCGTGAAACGCCAGAGAAAACCCTCCTGGACCATCACATGGACCGTTACTTTTTCACCATCTTCGTATGTCGTGGTGACACTGGCACTGGAGAAGTAACGTGTGTCGAGTAGGCGTCTCTCAGAACGCGAAATCCTGTCTGCGAGTTCCTCTCTGCTTATCGCATCGCCCTCGCGGAGATACAGGTAGTTGCGGATAATGTCGGGATCAGTTCTGTGGTTGCCTGTCACTATTATTTTCGTGATTTGCACATATGCCATGCTGCTTTGGGGAAAGAGTATCGTGAGAATAATTGTGGCTATCACGTGTTTCACA
Organism: Candidatus Glassiibacteriota bacterium; assembly: GCA_046760905.1. Lineage (GTDB taxonomy): Bacteria > Gemmatimonadota > CAZMKB01 > CAZMKB01 > CAZMKB01 > JBHIFB01. Next base: position 17,014 of record JBHIFB010000029.1, read on the forward strand.
GTTTCTCCTGTGTTGGCTAGATCTGGAATTTGAACGCATCTCACCAGAGTGTCAAGTACTATTACTTTTTGCGTTGCACCCCCTTGGCGGACCCTTTATATTTCATCGGAAGGGCCCGTTGTAGAAATCGGGATTTATGAAATCTTAAAATGGGTATTAGGTGGGGGTTCCTCATGCGAGTGGCAATGTATTATAACAACCACGATATACGCATCGAGGAGATGCCGGTTCCAGAGATAGATGAAGGGGAGCTGCTGATAAGGGTGGAGGCGTGCGGAATCTGCGGCAGTGATGTGATGGAGTGGTACAGGGTCCGGAAGGCGCCCCTTGTTCTGGGGCATGAGATCGCCGGGGAGATAGTTGGTGTCGGTAGCGGCACCCGCGGCTATCTGGAAGGGATGAGAGTCTCTGCATCACATCACGTACCGTGTAACACCTGTCGATATTGTATGAGAGGCCATCATACGGTATGTGAAACACTCAGGACAACCAATTTCTATCCAGGAGGTTTCTCCGAGTATCTGAGGCTGCCACCCATTAACGTGGACAGGGGTGTCTATCCCATTCCTGATGAGCTCTCATACGGGGAAGCGACGTTTACAGAGCCACTCGCCTGTGTGCTGCGCGGGCTCAGGCGAAGTGGGATGAAACCCGGCGACAGCGTCCTAGTGATCGGAAGCGGGATATCAGGGCTGCTTTACATCAAGCTCGCTGCCGCGCTCGGAGCGGCGAAGATTTTCGCAGTTGATATATCAGAAGAGAGGCTGGATGCGGCAAGAAGGTTCGGGGCTCATCACACATTCGGTGCAGGTGAGATTCAAAAGGAAGTGATTTATGATAACAACGACGGATACCTTGCAGACATTGTAATTCTCTGTACCGGGGCAAGGAGCGCTGTCGAAGCTGCACTCACTCTTGTTGAGAGAGGCGGAACACTGCTCGTGTTCGCTCCCACAGATGAGGGTGTAAAGATCCCGTTCGACCTGAACGAGGTGTTCTGGAGGACGGATGTGACGATAACCACCTCCTATGCCGGAACTCCTGCGGATCACGTGACGGCCCTCGAGCTCATGCGCACCCGGAGAGTCGTCGTCAGCGATATGATTACCCACAGGTTTCCGCTTGCTGAAACCGTCAAGGGGTTCTCCCTGGTCCAGGAGGGAGGCCGATCGATCAAGGTAATCATCGAACCTCAGAAATAGTACTATTCACCGAGTCGATGGAATGTTGTGGATTTTTTGACTGAAGCGGCCTTAAAGGGCCGCCAGGAGGAAACGGAGGTAGGAAATATGGATTGGGGACTTGCCAACAGGCTTTCGAAAATCATCCAGCCGGACACGGGACGCGCCGTAATGCTTGCACTCGATCATGGTTACTTCCTCGGTCCCATCAGCAAGCTGGAAGAGCCTCGGAAAACCATAGAGCCTCTCATCCCTTATGCTGATTCCATTATGCTCACACGGGGGGTTCTACGAAACTGCATCGACCCATCGGCGAATGTTCCGGTCGTGCTGCGTGTCTCAGGCGGTACCAGCATCGTCGGGGGCGATCTTTCTAACGAAGGGATCACCACATCGGTGAAAGAGGCTGTCAGGCTGAACGTTGTGGCCATGGCCCTATCGATATTCGTCGGCTCGGATCATGAACATCAGACTCTCATTAATCTCTCACGTCTAGTCGATGCGGGGGAGGAATATGGAATACCGGTTCTCGCAGTGACGGCCGTGGGTAAGGAGCTTGAGAAGAGGGATGCGCGTTACCTCTCTCTCTGCTGCAGGATCGCCGCCGAGCTCGGCGCTCACTTCGTGAAAACATACTACTGCGATGAATTCGAAAAGGTGGTCGAAGGTTGCCCGGTCCCGATCGTGATCGCCGGTGGACCCAGACTCGAGACCGAACTCGATGTATTCAGACTGACGAGTGACGCGGTAGGAAAAGGCGCCGTCGGCGTCGACATGGGTAGAAACATCTGGCAATCCGATCATCCAATCGCGATGATTAGCGCCATAAGGAGGATCGTGCACGAGAATGCCGGTCCCGAAGAGGCTCATGACCATTTCAAGAGCCTGAAAGGGAAATCCGCCTGATATCTGTCCTTCGATGGAGGTTCTCGAGCTTGGAGGGAACAGGGATAAGCGAGTGGGCCTCGGCTTTAATGCATTACAGGGCGATCGCCATAAACGTCTGCAGAGGGATGCTCGAGGATTTGGATTTAGCGGAGGAGGTCGTTCAGGTGGTCATCGTGACAATAACCAGAAAACTCAAGGAGGGGGGGCTCAGCTTTTCTTCAAGAGAACACCTTCGGAATTATTTCATCAAATCGGTAAAAAACAGAGCAACGGATGCGCTCAAAGACAGGGAGAAGTGGTTAAAAGAGAGCGAAAACATCCTTTCCGGTCTCGAGGAGGAGGTAAAAGATCCGTTGGATGCGCTTATCGCCCGGGAGGAGGAGGACAGGAATAATCGGATGATGGACGGTGTCGTTGAAGGTGTCCGTAAACTCAGAAGGACGGAGAGGGAGGTAATCCTTCTTAGATACATGAGGGGCATGAAATACCGGGAGATTAGCGAATTGACAGGGGTTCCGCTTACCACGCTCAAATCGAGGGAGGATTCCGCACTAAGGAAACTGAGAAAAATCATCGTAAGATCCGAGATGCGATCGTAGTAATAATAGAGAGGAGAAGCAGGGGAAATGGCATGTTCTGAGCATATGTGGGATCTACTGAAGCGACTCTCCACCGGGAGTCTAAAGGGGGAAGAGCTGGAGCTCGCCCTTTCCCATATTGAGGAATGTAGTGCCTGTTCAGAGGATCTGGAAGTCTTCGCCTCTCTGACCTCGGCCATCGCCCACAGGCGAGAATCATTACTCGAGATCGAGCAAGAGGATAGCCAGAAGCTTGTGGCAGCATCTCCCCTTCAGAAGATTAAGAGAAGATTGGAGTTCCTCTATACGCCGGTCCCGTTGCCGGCTAAAGTGCTTGTGCCGGTGGCAGCTCTCGTAGTCGTCTTTCTCACTTACACCACCTTCAGTCACAGATATGGCGACTACGCGGAACTCGCCGACCTATCTCCTGCAGTATATGTTCCTTCTGCGCTGAGAGGCGGTGAGGATGAGAGGGAGATACTTTTCGGTGCCGCGATGGAGGAGTATCTGAAAGGTAATTACGAAGAGGCCGCTAAGGTCCTGTCGAAGATTGTCGATGATCAGAACTACGATGAGAAAGCCGGCTTCTATCTGGGGGTATGCCTTCTCCTATCGGGAGAGAGGGAGAAAGCCGTTTTCCACCTCCAGAGAACAGCCGATTCTAAACACTCGAATATCCGGCAGAAATCCCTCTGGTACCTTGCCCAGGCTGATATCCTCATGGGGGAGCTGGGGAGTGCGCGAAGCCGACTCGAGGAGATAGTGGGGGAGGGCGGTAAGATGGCTCCGAGAGCTCGCGAACAGCTGCAGAAGATTGCTCAGGTACAGGAGGAATTATAGGAACGGTCTGAATGACGTTGAATAAACTGATCCTTGCGCTACTGTGCCTCTTCATTGCCGGAGAGGCATATTCATATGAAGATATAGGGCCTGCTTGCAGGGATAGGGCAGACTCCCTGAGAACACAGGCTGCCGAGTTGAAAAAAGCGGGTCAATACGACAGGGCCGCCCGGCTGGATTCTATCTCTGCGGCTATTTACAAAAACTGCGGCGACTCACTTGAAGAGGGCAGGGCCCTTGAGAGAACTGGCTTTTCCCTTTGGAGGATGGGAAGGCTCGGACCCTCCCTGGAGTATTACATGAGGGCGAGAAGAATCTATGCCGACTATGGGAACCCAAGGGATATGGCGAGCATTCTTAACAGGCTGGGGCTCGTGCATTGGCGACTGGACGACGCCGACAGTGCCCTCAAAATGTTTGGAGAGGTCGTAAAGTTAGGGACCGAGCTCGGAGACAGCTCTCTCATCGCAAAGGGATCAGGGAATGCAGGGATGGTATATCGCCATCTTGGCAGGCACAGGGAGGCGATGGAGAATTACGATCTCTGCCTCGCGATATACAGGATGACGGGTGATGAGAAGAAGCAGGCATTCGCCCTGGGAAACATAGGTGTACTATACTCATCACGAGGGCAGTACAGGGAAGCTCTGTTGTGTTTTCAAGAGGCGCTGTCTCTCAGCAGGAAGGTCGGCGATGCAAGGACCGAGAGCAGAGTCCTCGGGAACCTGGGCAATGTATACTACAACCTCCGTCAATTCGACGATGCGCATGATCTTTACACACGGCAGCTTGAAAACGCCAGGTTGCTGCAGAACAAACTGGATGAGGCGACCTGCCTCGACAATCTAGGCAATCTCCAGTGGGCCATGGGGAATTTCGAGGAAGCGCTAAAGACATACAGGGAAGCGCTTTCGCTCTACAAAAGTATCGGCAACAGAAGAAACGAAGGAATCATAGCTTATGATATTGCCCAGGTGTATATCTCCATGGATAACTTTCAGGAGGCCTCCGGCTGGATAGAGAGGGCATTGAAGATCCATCGTGAGGTGGGGGATGTGTGGAGCGAAGCAAGCGACCTCACAGCTTCAGGCGATATCAACCTGGCCCTGGGCAATGTAGATGAGGCATCGCATGCATTCGACAGAGCACTGGCCCTGACAGGAGAAAACGAGTGTTTCGAGGTCTCGTGGTACAGTCTGTACGGGCAGGCGAGGGTCAGGAGAGCTTGTGGGGATCTCGAAGGGGCTATTGCTCTCTGCAGGGAGTCGATTAGGGGAATAGAATCGATCAGATCTGAAATAAACCTAGAGTCACTCTCGACCGGCTTTTTCCAGGACAGGATCGAACCCTATATAGCTCTCGTATGCTTACTGATCGAGAAGGGTGAAATTGAAGAAGCATTCCGTGTGTCCGAAAGCGCGCATGCGAGGACTCTGCTTGAAGTCATGTCTTCTTCAACGGCCGGGCAGAAGGAGGATCTGCCGGAAGAGCTCGTAAGAAAAAGAAGCGCACTGGAGAGTGAGATCAATCGGCTAGATCGCACCCTGCTTGGGCTTTATTCGAAGGCGGGTCCGGATTTCGACTCTGAAAAAGCGAGAAGGGTCGAAGAGGATCTCCTGGGCGCAAGGCGGCGTTATGAGGAACTCTGCCGTGAGGTGGATGTTAGACTCGCCGGGCTCCGGGAAACCGGGGCGTCTGTGGAGCCGGTTGGTGTTGGGGAACTGAGAAGCACCGTCCTCGCCGGCGATGAGAATGCGGCGATCCTCGAGTACCTCTCCGGTGAGGATGTGCTCATATGCTTCGTAGTGGCAGAGGATACCCTGATTGCGAAGGTTCTGGATGTGAGAGGCGATGATCTCAAAAGCCTCGCCGAGGAGTTCAGACGGCCCTTCACAGAACTTGAATCAGGCATTGTCGACCTCGCAAATCTCGATTTCTCAGTCACATCTTCCCGCTCGCTCTATGATGCCCTCATTCGCCCCGTCGAGGAGGTGCTAGCAAATTACCCGGTGATCATTGTTGTTGCCGATGCGGCACTTCACTACGTCCCGTTCGAAGCCCTGATAGCCGGCGAGGCCGACGGGCAAGGCGAGAGTGTCGAAGGCGATCTACTTTTTTCAGGTTACAGAGATTACGATTATCTTCTCAAAACCCATGTGATCACGTATGTGCCATCCGCGAGCATCCTCCACGAATTGCAGAAGCGAAAAATCCGACGGCGTATCGAGGGAGAGCTCTATGCTGTGGGTGATCCATTCCTGGGGGATGAGAAGATGCTTTTCCCGTATGTCGGGGAGATTCTGGGAGTGTTGCGGGGAGAATCGATGTTCAGATTCACCCGCCTGCCCGGTGCCCGACAGGAGGTGCGGGAGATTGGTGAGCTCTTCGAAGACGCTAAAAATATAGTTGTCACAGGAACGGAAGCGAGTGAGAAGAAGTTCAAGCGCGAGGCACCGGGATACAGGCTCATCCATCTTGCCACCCATGGCGTAGCCGATGACAGGGAACCTCTCTATTCGAAGCTGCTTCTTGGAGTGGATGAGGGGGAAGAGGAGGATGGTTTCTTACACGCTTATGAGGTTTCACGGATGAACCTGAACTGTGAGCTCGTCGTTCTTTCGGCGTGTGAAACTGCGATCGGGCCACTGAGCAAAGGTGAGGGTCTTCTGGGGCTGTCCAGGTCGTTTCTACATGCAGGAAGTTCCTCCGTCGTTGCAAGCCTGTGGAGTGTAGATGAATCGACTCAGTTCATAATGACGGAATTCTACAGGCATCTCGATGATGGGAAGGCACGGGCGCTGCGAAAAGCGAAACTGAAAGCGCTCGAACTGGAAAGGGGGGGAATGAGCCTCGCCCATCCGTTCTTCTGGGCTCCGTTCGTCGTTATAGGGGATTGGAAATGACCTTCACTCCAGCTCGGCGCCGAAAACACGCACGTCGTCTATGATCCAGCCTTGAAAATTGTTGAAGCCGTCACTCTCGAATAGCCATCGTATGATGACATATTGCCCGGCCAGGTTACCGATGTCGAAGACTGCCGTTTCATACTGTTCTGTGAATCCGGAATAAACCTCGCCGTCCAATCCTTCCGGACACTGCACGCCGACCGGCGGCGGGAAGGGGTAACCTCGTATCGGGTGGATCACTTCAAACGTTTGTCCGCCGTCGACAGATACCTGTACGTTACCGCCATCCCAGCCTGGCTCCACCGTGAGGTGGTGTCTGAAGAAGAGGAAAGAAGCGGATTCTTTCATGTGGATGATGGGACTGTCGAGCCATGAGCAGTCGTAATCGGGGTAGTTCTCGGGTCCTCCCGTTTCCCAGGCGTTGTTGACGGTTGTCGCCAGAGGCGGGGTGGATGGGGGTCCCCACAACCAGCTCCCGTTACCGCCGCTTGTGAAATTCCCATCGTCATCGTCGAAGTCCCAGTAGATCATCTGTATCGGTCCGGAGTGACCTCTTGCAGCACTCGATGCTTCATCGTCCTCTTCGAAGGGATCCACCTCGATGGATGACACGATCAGCCGATTGAGGATGGGGGGATAGCACAATCTTAGAGGAACCTCCCGGCCCCCCCCTGCAGCCGTCACGGGCTCCAGGGCATTGTAGGTTGCAGGGAGAAGCAAGAGGGCTACGAAAAATGTCACACTTGCTATTATGCGAGGATCCATATGCTCATTCTACCACAACACTATCTATTCTGTCAAGGGACTTTCACTTTTCTCCATTTCCCGGTTTTCTGCCACGCACCTTGATGCTCGCAATGGAGTTTTCGAGGCCATTGATCTCATGCTGTGACAGTTTCAGGGCTTGGACGATCTGGGATGCTGTTGGATCTGCGGTTACATTTTGTAATGAAAACCCAGTAGAATCAAGAACTTCCACCTCCTCGAAGCCCGCTGCCCTGATTTTCTCCAGGTAATCATCCTTCATGATCGCACCCGCGACGCAGCCCAGGTAAGCTTGGGCAGATTCCCTGATCCTGGCAGGGAGTTCCTCCTGGAGGACGATATCGGAGACAAGCAGCCGGCCACCGGGTTTGAGTACACGGTAGGCCTCCTCGAAAACCTTTTCCTTATCAGGGGAGAGGTTTATGACACAGTTAGAGATTACAATATCGAAGGATTCATCTGCCGCCGGTAGGTTCTCGATCTCGCCCAGCCTGAACTCCACGTTCTCATAGCCTGTCTTCCTCGCGTTCTCTCTCGCCTTGTCTATCATCTCGGCTGTCATATCGACACCGACGACCTTCCCCTTCTCCCCCACTTTCCTGGCAGCCAGGAAACAGTCCAATCCGGCGCCGGATCCCAGATCGAGAACTGTTTCCCCTTCCTTCAAGGAAGCGAGAGCCGTGGGATTCCCACAACCGAGACCAAGGTTTGCACCTGGTGGAACAGCATTGAGCTCCTCTTCGGAATATCCTACCTTCCGGCTGATCTCTCTGTGGGCCGGCGTTTCCCCGCAGCACGAGGAAGCAGGAGTGCAGCAGGAATCAGCTTTTGTTGCGATCTTTCCGTATCCCTCCCTGACCATCTTCCTTATCTTTTCTTCTTTCATCGTTCATTCCTCTCTTTTCTGCGTCATTCCGTGACGATATCTTTCATTATAGGACCCAGGAAATCCTTAACCATGTCCGAAAATTCATCCACTTTCACCAGGGTTAGGCAGCAGAGAGTCTTGCCTCTCTCCCAGCCGATCACGGCCAGTTTGTCACCCGGACGGATTCCGACTCTATCCCTTAACTCCTTTGGAAGCACCATCTGGCCTCGCTCATCCACAGTGACCAGTGATTCGATTCGACAACAACACTCTCCACTGTCATTCGGCATGCAGGAGGATGCGTTTTTCTTCATGGAACTCTCCTTTCTGAATCAAATATTTCCATAATATATTAATATTCTGAAATATTTGATTTCTCTGAAAATATAATCATAACCCTCCCCGTTGTCAAGAGATCAGACGTTATTCGGAGGAATCTTTCACGAAGATAAGCAGAGCCATCGAGATAATTGTCAATGATAGAGAAAGATAGAGAGGTGCCGATACACCCAGCGTATCCCACAGAAGCCCGGCAAAGAGGGAGGCTGGCAAGTTACACAGGCCAACGACCATCTGAAATCCTCCCAGGGCGCTGGCCCGATATTCCTCGGGAGCCAGCTCCGATACGAACGCCTTCTGGACCGGCTCCAGTGCTCCTCTGTGTAAGCCGTATAGGATGAAGGCCAGGACGGTGGAAATAAACCTGCGCGTGAGGATAAAAATGAGAATCACTGCTCCCCACAGGATGAAAGAAAGCATTATGACCCTCTTTCTGCCGGAGTAGTCGGCGAGTTTGCCAAAAGGGAGAGCCGACACGGAGGCTGAGCCGGTGAAGATAAGGTAAAGCACGGGTACAAATCCTATACCGGCGCCGGAATCTTTCGCAATAAGTAGAAGAAATGAGTAACTGAATGAGCCGAGGGCGAAAACGGAACTCAGTAGAAAAAACAGCCTGAGATTCCAGCTCGTGTCCCTGAGTCTCATCCCCTTGAAGCTTTGCCCTGCCTGCCGTCTCTTCTCTTTTATCAGTATGAGAATCAGGAGAGCACCCACGGCAGAGGGAAGGGCTGCGAGAAGGAAGAGGTGGGTGTATCCCAGCCGCTCGATGAGCAGGATGCACAGAATGATGCCGCACACCGCCCCCAGATTGTCCATCGCTCGAAGGATGCCGAAGTTTTTGCCCCGGTCTGTGACAGTCGAAATATCGGCTATCAATGCATCCCTGGGTGCCCCCCTCATTTTCCCTGCCCTGTCCAGAATCTTAAACGGTATTAATTGCTGCCATATGCTTGAGAAGGCGTATCCAACTCTGGCGATAGATCCGCACAGGTAACCGGTCCATATGAATACCTTTCTTTTCCTTATCCTGTCGGACATGTAACCGGAGACTGCCTGAGAAATCGAAACGAGCGCCTCGCCCAATCCGTCTATGAGGCCGAGGGCGGTCATTGGTGCGCCAAGCACAATGCTCACGAACAGGGGCCAGACCGGGTAGATCATGTCTGAACCCATGTCGTTCAGAAATGATGCGGCTGCGAAGACCCAAACCGTCTTCTTAGAGCGCTCAGACATTTTCTAGTCTAAGGGTGACTTTCCCAGTTTTCACTGTTTCTATTTCAAGTGAGATTCATACCAGCTGAGAGTGCGTAAGAGGAAATCCATCTGGTGTGCCCGTTCACTCAGGCCGTGTCCTGCTCTCGGATATCTGACGAATTTCACCGGGACACCTTTTACCGCCATGGCTGTGTAAAGTTCCTCCCCCTGTGAGATTGGTACCCTGAGATCCTCCTCCCCGTGAATGATGAGGATCGGTGTGGTTGCCTCTCCTATGTGTCCCATCGCAGACCTGTCCCAGGCCAGCTCTGGCTCGTCATAGGGCCAGAGGTTCCAGTGAACGAGAGAGTTTTCGTAGGGAATGTCGGTTGTACCGGTGAATGAGTGCCAGTTAGTGATGCCGGCGAATACGATCGCCGCCTTGAAGCGATCCGTGTACTTTGTCGCGGCAAGAGCCGAGAGGTAACCGCCGTATGAACCACCGCCTATACCCACCCTGTCAGGATCGATGAGGCCAAGTTCGGCCAGGTAGTCTATTCCGTCTAGTATATCTGTTAGCTCTCCCCCTCCCAGGTCCCCGTGGTCGGCTTTCGAGAACTGTATCCCCCTGCCCGTGCTGCCCCGGTAGTTCGGCATCAGTACCATGAAACCGTGGCTTGCTAGTAGATATAAGCCGCCGTAATAGGTGTTCCATCTGTTCAGATAGGCAGCCTCGGGTCCGCCGTGCACCTTTACGATCAGGGGGTAGCGGGTGCCTTCCCTGTATCCGACCGGCTTTACAAGGAGCCCTTCGATTTCAAGACCGTCTCTCGCCTTCCAGCGGATCACCTCCTGAACCGGGAGCCTCACCTCCTCGATCTGGGGATTACTGGTGGTCAACCTTATCATTTCTCGATTGCCCACACTAGCATAAAATACATCTGGCGGGTGAAGTGGTGTGCTCGCCAGTGCAGCAAGGTGCTTCCTGTCCCGGGAGAGGCTCATGCCGGTGAATATAGGCCCGTTCTCAATCAACGTCTCCAGGCCGCTGCCGTCTCTCTTTATGCTGTAAAGAGCTGTGGTGGTCCCGGTCACGGCGACGAATGCGATCCTATCACCGTCCAGCCAGCCGG
>JBHIFB010000030.1:0-27346 GCA_046760905.1 Candidatus Glassiibacteriota bacterium
ATAGATGCCGACTCGTCCCTTAACAGTATATAAGCCCTCTTCAACAAAATCTGGTATTAGTACCTCCACAGTCCTACCCCATACTCCCGGTGGGATCAAAATACCTAGATCTCTCAATGCAACTCCGCTCAAGGGGCCGCTGAAATCTATCCATCCATCGATTGTGTGTGGATAGGGAGTTGGATTTTCCAACGATACCTCCCAGGAAACGACAGATCCTGCAAAAGCAGACTCTGGATATCCCTCGAAGATAAGTAAGCCGTTGAACCTTTGGGGGAATTCAAAGGCTCCCATGTCTATCCTGTCCCCTCCTCCTTCAGGGACATCCGATTTCCCTCCTTGAGCATACAGTCATCTATCCAAACGGTATCCTCTTTTTCCTCGATGTTGAAACCGAAAAAATAATTACTATCCGGTTGATTATAGGTATAGAAAGTGGAAGTATAATCAGTCCATCCCTTTCCTACAGCAATCTTATCGTGGTCAATCAGTATGACAGTGTCGGCACTGAAGTGAACGATCCCAAAATGCATCTCCCTTTTCTCGCTGCTTTTCATATCGAAGCTGAAAGTATAGAAACTGCTACCGCTCAGGATTACCCCTGATTGATAAAACCTTGCCGGTGAGGTGTGGTCAAGCAGAAGTGATGCTTGCTGTTTCACCGGTTTGAGTCCCCTCTCAGTAGCTCCGCTCTTAAAAACTTATGCCCGTATCTGGGCCAAGCCCCCTCTGCCAGGTATACGTTGGCCTTATCTGGCTCATCGCTCCATGTGGTATCACCTCCTGATACGTTGCTGGTCCAGGCTCATATGTAAATCGTAGCGTTCTATGGAAAATGATCGGGCGATTTATAGGATGTGTCCGGTGCGTAATCTGCTATGAGCATTGTGTTACCCACGTTAACACCGTCTGGATAACCCGAGGTGAGCCATGTGAGCTTCACACACGCATTCTACGTGCTGTCTGCTGTTCCTATTGAGACTGTGATTGTATCTTTCACTGGGTGGTCCATCTGTTTAACGAATGCACCCGTTACATTTGGAGGGCCCGGCGTTGCCGTGGGAGGGGCAAATGCGTAGAGGATGTCACAGACAAGCTTAACAGGGTCTACCTTTTCTGTAAGATCTCCCCCTATGTTATTATTGCATACCACAGTTAACGACACAAGTACGAGAAGGAACCATAGTTTTGTAATCGATCGACACTTTGATAGATTACATTCCCCAGAATGATGAGGTAAATTTCAAAATCAGTCCTCCTTAATTAAAATATTTATATTTCATGTGGTGTCAACCGCAGTTTGGTGTTTTCCCCCTCCTTGCGGAAGGGGAAGCATGTATTCCATGATTGCCCTCTCTCCGTGCGAAGCCGTTCTCAGAGTTCCCGCAACCTGATAAACCTGAAGACCGCCTCGAAAACCATCCTGATTTAGGGAAATGTTGGGAGAAGAGGACCAATTTCACGCGGCACTGTCAGCAAACGGTCCCGCCCTGACATCGATGCCTTTTCCTTTCAGGCGAGCGAGGATTTTATGGATGGGCTCCTTCCGGCAACGAACTGGTAGCTCACGATGGCTACAAACGAGATGATGAGGGCTACGGCACTCCACACTGAGTCAGGGAATCAATATGAGTCCCTGTTGCTTCTCCCCCGCGACGACGACTTCGTTGTCATCCTTTATGAACACGTTCACCTCGCTCCGAACACCCATCTCCCCTTCCAGGTAAATCCCCGGTTCGATCGAGAAGCATATACCGGGCACAAGCCTCCGCTCGTCCTTCGTCTCGAGGTTGTCGATGTTCACGCCGTTTCCATGAACCGCCTCGCCAATGGAATGGCCGGTGCGATGCACGAAATAATCCCCGTATCCCGCCTCCGCGACCACAGCCCTGCATGCATCGTCCACCTCCCAGCCATAGGTGGGCACATCTTCCGCAAACCTTTCGGTGACGAAATCGACAGCTGCATCGCGCGCCAAAGTCACGACGTCGAACATCTCAACGTACTTCTCAGGCGGCTTTTTGCCGATGTATCCACACCAGGTGATGTCATAGAATATAGAACCCGGTTCAACGAGTTTTGCCCAGAGGTCGATCAGAAGCATGTCACCATTCTTGATGACATATGAGCCGTCCGGCGCCGGCTCGAAGTGAGGGTCCGCAGCGTGCTCGTTAATTGCAACTATGGGGAATTCCCCATCACAGGTCAGACCTTCCTCATCGAATCTCCTCACGATGTATCGCTGCACTTCATACTCTGTGATCTTTTTTCCCTCGGAAATCGCCTTCCCGATCTCCATAAACGCCTCATCCTTTATCATCTGAACCTTCTCGCCGGCCTTTAGATGGCTCTCATAGCCTTTTTGATCTATGATCGCCTCGAATGTCTGCACCAGGTCGGCGGATGAGACCACCTCGTGCCCGTAGGATCTAACCAGCTCGATTGTGCCTCCATCAACAACAGATACGTATGGTATGTTGTTCAGAGGGGAATACTGCATAGCGATTCTGCCCGGTTCTCCCAGGATTTCCCTTAGTTTCGTGTGAAGCTCCTTCCAGGCAAAGTAGACCGTCTTCTCGCCGGGCAGTGGATCGAGCCTCCCCTTCTCAACGCTGTGTGCCAGCTTGCGGGGATTACCTTCCCTAGGTATGAAATAGAACCACCTCCTCGTCGTCATCTTATCCGGATCGAGGCCGAGGATGCTGTAAGCCATCTTATCCCTGTTCTGGAAATCGTAGAAAAGCCATCCATCGAATCCTGCCGCATCCAGAGCTCTTTGAATCCTTTCAAGGTCCATCGATACCTCCTCACCCGGCTATGTTTTTCCTGCACGCGGTCCATGCTCCGATCACTTTTTTCGCAACATCGTTCGGATCTTTCCCGAGTACCCTCACCATGGCTTCCTTCCCGACGGCTCCCTTATCGTATATCACATCCGGAACCTTTCCGAGTTTCTTGATCACGTGAGAGGTACCCCACTCGAGGGATGCACCTTCCGCCTCCCTCACCTTCTTAGGCTCCTTTTTGCGGTCCAACTCAGCCACTGCGAGCCCCTTGCTTCTCAAGGCGCTTATGAATTCCGGGAAGTAACCGAGGTTGATCCCGCTTTTAATCGATGGTTTATGCCTCATCGCAGCCAGTAATACGCTTGCCATGTGGCGTGAGCCGCCCAGTGAGGGCGGTGAGACATTGAATATGTCATCGCCTCTGGGGTGAATCCTTCCGGGAAAACCGATTACATCTTCGGGGCTGAGAGCCCGGCTCAGGGCTGCAACGAAGTTCGAGCGGACTTCCGGGATGAGGGGTCCGATCCTCGCCCTTTTCAACCTGTTCAGAGCATCGATGAGCTTTCTCTGTAACTGAGATGCTTCCTCTGCCATGGCAATCGGGAACAGATGGTTAGCAGGGCCGGTCCCGTGACCGATGTCCAGGCCGTAAACGATCGCCCTGAGTACGAACTCCTTCGCTTTCTCTACCGCCAAACCGAGCTCCATACCTAGAGCGAGGCATGATGCAATGGCTGCGGCAAAGGTGCAACCGGTGCCATGAGTGTGCCTTGCGGGAAATCGATCATGTTCGTATCTGTGGAAGTTCTTCCCATCGAAGAGAACGTCTATCGATTTGCCTTTGAGGTGGCCGCCTTTTATTACCACGTTTTTCGCTCCCATCTTCCACAGTATCCTTGCAGCCTTCCTCATCCCATCTTCATCACGAATCTCTATTTCAGTGATAAGCTGTGCCTCAGGTATATTGGGTGTGAGCACATAAGCACTCGGCACCAGCTTCGTCTTGAGAGCATCCCTTGCCTCCGGCTTGAGGAGGAAGTGCCTGCTTTTAGAAATCATCACCGGGTCAACAACGCATTTCCGCAGCTCTCTTTCTCTCAACCTCTCCGCGACCATCTCGACGATTGAAGTGTCCGAGAGCATGCCTGTCTTCACAGCATCGATTCCGATATCCCGGAGAACAGAATCCAGCTGAAGCTCGACGAACTCGACGGGCAGGTCGTATATACCGTATACGCCCTGGGTGTTCTGAGCGGTCACCGAGGTGACGACAGTCATCCCATAGACCCCGAATGCAGAAAATGTCTTGAGGTCAGCCTGTATACCTGCTCCGCCGCCGGAGTCAGAGCCAGCAATGGTTAAAGCCTTCTTCATAAAAAGTTCCTCCCACATCCGGATTCATCTTTAATGAAATTTACGAGTACTTGCTCATGCTAAATATATGCATTTCATTCCCAGGGACAATATGGAAGACATCTTTGGCGGCGAGCTGACATTGCTCTTTATCCGGTGGGGGTATTTTATATTTCACGGGCTCAGAGGAATGAAGACTAACGGAATCGCAAGGCAGGCTGTAACGAATTCGAAGTCATCAACAAGCGGTCAGGCTCTTCACCCTCGCTTATGCAACGAGCATCCTCATATTAACATGCCATCTTCCCATCCAAGCCTGATCAGGTCTATTTTCTCCGGATCCGCCGTTCCCAGGTGATGGCTAGTGTCGGCCAGGAAGATGTGCTTCGGGGGCGGACTCAGAGGTCGTTCCTCGCCGAAATGCTCCCGGCGCTTCGCAAGGATTATGCGAACGCCGGTGGAATCGACTGCAACGGGGTCTATCCCGACCAGCATACCCTTGTAAGCCCATGTGTATTTGGGATTGTAGTGGTGAGGACCTATGCCATGAAAGAGAGGTGTGAAAAGCACCAGTATATTGAGCCTGGTTTTTCCTCGGACCAGCGGCAGTTTCCATATCGAGGCCAGGTTTGCACAGGAGTCCCAGTGGTAGTCGCTGGGCTCTTCGACGAACATGATATAGTTTTTGATCAGACTCCCGACTCCCGCCCAATGGTGGGTCCTCATGGGTCTAACATTGATGAGTGCCGTTGCGTTGCGAAACAGGGAGTCCCGGAGCAGATCACGATCTCGGATCCCGATGTTCTTTTCAAAAACGCCGACGTCCATGACCCTCCTTTTGATCGCTTGTTCCAAGGCCTTTGGAGTAGGAAGAAAACGCCACACATTCGATTTAATACCGACGATGTCATCCGGTCCCAGAAGCCGCTTCCAGGCCTGCAACGGCTCTTCCTCATCCAGAAGCGTTGTGACAGCCTCATCCAGCATCTTTTGCACGATTTCCTGACGGGGGCGGTTGTAAGTGTCCAGGAGATCCTTGTTTCGAATCAGCACGACGCGGGACTTCCTTTCCAATTGAGTGAAAAGCCCATCGGGGGTATTAAAAAACAGAGCACCGGCTAAAGCAGCCGATGCGCCGTCTTTCAGAAAATCCCTTCTCGTGATGACCCTTTGTTTCATGACCAACTCTCCTGATTATTCAGATTCGCTTTATTAAGAGAAATCACCTATTTCCGTGCTCTGCGAGAACTTCTTCGATGAGATGTAAGGCCGTGTCTTCCCCGGCGGCGTTGAAAACGATGATAAGAAGCTTCCCTTTAAGTCGACACCCGGTCCAGGTGCCATCCTCAATCCGAGCCACAGGTTTTCCGGCAAGCTGGGGCAGATAGTGTTGGACGAAACTGCTGTAACCCAGCCTTGCCTCATCATCATTCTGGTATTCCACAAGTAGCAGAACTGAGCGTTTCCCCAGCTCTCCATATTTCGCCAGTACGGCATCCGTTTTCTCATTTATGTTGAGTATGTTCTCGGCCGCAACAAAGTAGTGCGAATTCAGCCAGATATGATGACGGAAATAGCGTATGCTTTCCGGTACGAGCAGCCGCTGCGGGAGAAGCGACAGTATGTCAGGCAACGGTCCCTCGCCCGGGATTGCTGCCTCGATCCCTTTCGCGAGGGCGAAAACAGCCTTCTTCGATTCATCCGTTTCAGGGCTGGCGAGTATTGAGACGAAGTAATTATTCTTCCAGAAAAGCAGTAAGCCTCCGGTGTATTGGGATCCCTGGCCAAAAGTCTCATCCACGGTTTCCCTCGAAAGGGAGAAAACGCCGAAGGCATCCTTCGAGCTTCCCATGTCAAAAAGATCCACCACGATATCCGGCTGGCCGGGTAGTGAATACGTCCTGTTTATAAGGGTTTTGAATTCGAACGACAGATACAGTTCCGCTCCGCCGTCGATATAATCATACAGATTCCCGCGGTCGTAGGTCTGGTCCTTGACATGCACTTTCCAGCCATCGATGGAATCAGGCAAGGCGACTGTGTGATCTGTCTCGTTCTCTATCATATTGACAGCCCCGGGGTTTGGCGAGAGCAGATATAACAATCCAAGCAGAACCATTACCCGCATGTTGCATTCCGGTTAATCAGAGATTTCATTTCTACTCTCCACCTTCGTACTTAAAAGAAACTTTCACTTTCGCCCTGTATGCTTCGATTCAATATAGTATTATCCGAAAATCTTGAAGAAAGCAAGGTTAAAAGAGCCGCTTCCTGTTTTTTATCTTGACACGTTCCCTGGCATGCAGTTATACATACTCTGGGAGTGTATTACACAGGACATGTAATTATACTTCCGAACCGGCCCACATAGAAGCGCCCGGGACGGCGTAAGTCACACTAAAGGACAGGCTGACTTGGAGTCTGAAAGGATGCAGACAAGGGAGAGGTGGGGCACGAAGCTCGGGCTCATCCTGGCCATGGCGGGGAATGCCATAGGGCTTGGCAATTTCCTCCGCTTCCCTGTCCAGGCGACCCAGAACGGCGGAGGGGCCTTCATGATACCCTATTTCACCGCCTTTCTTCTCCTCGGCATCCCCCTTATGTGGATGGAATGGGCGATGGGAAGGTACGGAGGTTTGAGGGGCGTGGGATCCACTCCTGGCATCTTCAGGTCGGTATGGTCGAAAGCTGCCGCCTCCTACCTCGGCATACTCGGTGTGCTGCTTCCTCTCATCATCGTCATATATTATACCTATATAGAATCATGGACCCTCGCATTCTCCTTTTTCTCCATAACAGGAAAGTACTTCGGTGCGAGCACGAGAGAAGCGATGGGGAATTTTCTAACGAGTTTCCAGGGTGTGGACGAAAGCAGCTATTTCAAAAGCATACTCCCCGCCTATACATTCTTCCTCATCACACTAACCATAAACATCATCGTCCTCTGGAAGGGCATATCGCGTGGTATCGAGAAACTTGCAAGGATTGCCATGCCGATACTCTTCCTCTTTGCGATCATATTAGTGGTGAGGGTTCTCACGCTCGGCTCGCCCGTCCCCGAGCACCCTGAGTGGTCCATCGGCGGTGGTCTTGCTTTCATCTGGAATCCTAACCTCGCCATGCTCTCGGACGGATCCATATGGCTTGCGGCAGCGGGTCAGATGTTCTTCACCCTGAGCGTTGGAACCGGTTCTATCCTGGTCTATGCGAGCTACCTAAGGAAGACCGACGACATCGCCCTGACCGGTATCACGACTGCGGTCACAAATGAGTTTTCCGAAGTCATCCTGGGTGGAACCATCGCAATTCCGGCGGCGTTTGCTTTCTTCGGTGCGACTGAAACGCTGGCAATCGCGAGGGGAGGGGCTTTCGACCTTGGATTTCAATCACTTCCCGTCATCTTCCAGAAGATACCCGTCGGAAACATCTTCGGATGCCTGTGGTTTCTTCTGCTCTTTTTCGCAGGCGTCACCTCATCGGTTGCCCAGTCCCAGCCTTCCGTGGCGTTCCTGCATGATGAACTGGGTCTTTCCAGGCACAGGGCAGTTATGGTACTCGGCCTGCTCATATTTCTGTGCGCTCAGCCGGTCATATTCTTCCTGGGTCACGGGTTCCTTGATGAGATGGACTACTGGGCGGGGACCTTTGGTCTCGTCCTGCTCGCGGCGGTGGAGATGATACTCTTCGCATGGGTTTTCAGAATGGAGAGAGCCTGGGACGAGATCCATCGTGGAGCCGGTATCAGGATCCCGAGGGTCTTCTATTACATCATGAAGTATGTGACACCCCTCTACCTGATTGTTCTCCTGATCGCCTGGTTTTACCAGAGCGGTATAGATGTGCTGCTTATGAGAAACGTGCCGCCGGGGGATGAGGCCTACCGGTGGGGAGCGAGGATTCTTATCGCCGGACTCGCGATCATTATTGCACTATTGGTGAGGCTCTCCTTGCGGATGAAAAAATATGGGATCCGATAAAGGTTCTCTTGAGAGAGATCGCAAGATACCTAAATTAATAATCAGGGAGGTTAAATGAGGAGAGAAAGGTCTGAGAGAGGTTCCGGCCAGGGGCGGGAGATCTGGAAGACCAGGATGGGGCTCATTCTTGCCATGGCCGGTAATGCTGTTGGACTAGGTAACTTCCTTCGCTTTCCTGTACAGGCAACCCAAAACGGCGGCGGTACATTCATGATTCCTTATTTTGTTGCATTCCTACTCCTCGGCATACCGCTCATGTGGATGGAATGGAGCATAGGACGCTACGGCGGACTGTCCGGACACGGTTCCGCTCCTGGAATGTTCCAGGCTCTCTGGAGGAGGCCGGTGAGCAAGTACCTGGGAGTACTCGGGATCTTCCTGCCGCTTACGATAGTGATCTACTATACATATATTGAATCTTGGACTCTGGCATTCAGTTTCTACTCCGCAGCAGGTAAGTACTTCGGTGCGGACACGAGGGAAGCGATGGGCGCCTTCCTCAGCGGCTTCCAGGGCCTCGAGAGCAATGAATTCTTCACGAACCTCTGGCCTGCATACTTTTTCTTCATGGTGACGCTAACGGTCAATCTTCTCATCCTGTCGAGGGGTATAGTCGGAGGCATAGAGAAGCTCGCGAAGATAGCCATGCCGCTTCTTTTTATTTTCGCCCTCATATTGGTTGTGAGAGTGCTGACTTTGGGAACCCCCGATCCTCTGCATCCCGAGTGGAATGTGAGAAACGGTCTGGCATTCATCTGGAACCCAGATTTTTCCCGGCTATCCGAGGGTTCAATATGGCTTGCGGCCTCGGGCCAGATATTCTTCACCATGAGTCTTGGCATGGGGGCGATCCACTGCTATGCGAGCTATTTGAAAAAGAGGGATGATATAGTGCTTACGGGATTGACCACGTCCATGACGAACGAGTTCTGTGAAGTGGTGCTTGGCGGAACGATCGCCATACCCGTCGCCTTCGCCTTCTTCGGCGCCACCGAAACACTAGCCATTGCGCAGGGAGGTGCGTTCGATCTTGGCTTCCAGTCGCTTCCGGTGATCTTCCAGAGGATACCTGCCGGGACTATCTTTGGCGCACTCTGGTTTGCTCTGCTTTTCTTTGCCGGTATCACCTCGGCGGTCGCCCTTTCACAACCGGCGATGGCCTTCATGCAGGATGAACTGGGCATGGGGAGGGGGCGGGCCGTCAAGGTCCTGGCAGCAGTGATGTTTTTGTGTTCTCAGCCTGTGATCTTCCTTCTAGGACATGGATTCCTGGATGAGATGGATTACTGGGCCGGCACATTCGGGCTTGTTGTGCTTGCAATGGTTGAGTCCGTGCTATTCGTGTGGATATTCGGAATGGGCAAGGCCTGGGAAGAAATCCATGAAGGTGCCGACATGAGGGTGCCTCGATTCTTCTATTACGTAATGAAGTATATCACTCCGATGTTTCTGATCGTGATGCTCGTGGCATGGTTCATACAGGATGGGATGGACATGCTGACAATGGTAGGGGTTCCAGAAGAGGATGTTTCTTACAGGTGGGCGGCGAGAGTCATGATGATAGGGCTGTTTGCACTCATTGCGTTCGGTGTACGAATAGCATGGGGAAGGAAAGGCGGTGAGAGTGGATGAACCCGGCGCAGGAACTTACAATACTCGGATGGATTTTTCTCGTCGGTTCTTGGTCTGCGATAACGGTAGCTGTTTGCTACTGCTTCTACAGAGTGCTTAAAAGCCCCCGATCGCCGGATGAGGAGGACTAGTAAGACGCCGTAGAAGTTCTTCCATTTATGATAGAGGGTGGTGATATGAGGATTGCCATTATCGGAGGGGGTCCGGCCGGCTCTTTCTGTGCCATACAGCTCATCAAGAATACCCAGGCCAAAGAGCACCAGATAACGATTTACGACAGCAAGCTTTTCTCGAAGCTGGGTCCTCCCGGCTGCAACCTCGGTGCAGGAGTTATCGCCAGGAGTATGATCCAGGATCTCGAGCACAGCAATATCCACATCCCACCCCACGTCATCCAGTGCAAGATAAGCGGTTTCTCTTTCTACGCCGAGGGTGGCGAACGGCATTTTAAGATCCCTGAAGATCAGACTTTCTATTCAGTGTTTCGCGGTGGTGGACCCAGGGACAAACTCATGGGGGAGGCGGAGAGTTTCGACAAAGCCATACTCGAGCATGCGATGTCTCTGGGTGCCGAACAGGTTGAGGCAAGTATCGGGGACATGATTTTTCCCGGGGATTCAGACGGACCCTTTCATCTAAAAGCGACGGACGGGAGAGTCTTCGGTGCAGATGTTGTCGTGGGTGCCTTCGGTGTCAACAGCGCACTCGGGAAAAAGCTCGGCAACAAGGGGATCGGTTACAAGCCGCCCAGGACCATCAAATCTTTTCAGGCAGAGATACCGCTCGATGAGGAATTTATCGCGGAGTCATATGGAGAGAAAATAAAGGTGTTGAGCTTCCGCATTCCCGGAGTGAGGTTCATTGCCCTGACTCCCAAGAAGGGCTATGTCACGGTGACAGTCATCGGCAAGCATGCCCAGAGGGCAGACCTGGAATGGATCCTGAGGAATGAAAGGATACTCAGACATTTCCCGAAAGGATTCATTCCACCTAAAGAATACTGCTTCTGCCAGCCGAAGCTTCCCGTGTCACCTGCCCGCCGCCCATACAGTGACAGGTTCGTGGTGATCGGTGATGCCAACGTGTCGAGGTATTATAAAAACGGTATAGGCTCAGCTTTTATGACCGCAAAGTTCGCCGCGGAAGACATTTCCTCAGGGAGGATAAGCGGAAAAGAATTCCGTGACAATTACTACAGAAAATGCCTGAGGGAATATCACAGAGATAACATATATGGGAAAATCATGTTTCTTTTGAACGACATCATATCAAAATCACAGTTCTTCTCCTCCGTCCACCTGGATGTTGCTAAGAAGGGTTCGGTCTTGTCTCCGCTTGGGAAAAACATGATCGATGAAATCCTCATAGACCTGTTCACAGGGGAATCACCCTATCGTCACATTTTCTACGAAGTCCTGAGTCCCAGGTTGCAGTATGAGCTCATCATGCATTCGATAGAAAAACTTGGAGGCATGCTCCGTGGCTGAAGAGATGAGGCATATGGGGCCCTTGAGAGATGGCGGAACGGTTGCAATTATCGGTGGCGGACCCGGTGGCTCCAGCTGTGCCATCTCACTTATCAGGGAATCGGCGAGGCTCGGCAGGGATGTGAAAGTGGTAGTGTTCGAGCCGAAGTATTTCGGCTCACATTACAACCAGTGTCTCGGTGTCCTCTCTCCCCCACTGAACGTGATCCTCGAGGAATGGTTGGGACTCCGGCTTCCGCCGGAGATGTTTCTGAGGGAAATAAAGGGGTATGTACTTCATTCGGGTGGGGTGAATATAGATCTTGTGAAAGGCGAAGAAGGAAGAGCTTCATGGGCTGTGAGGCGGGTTGAGCTGGACAAATTCTTTCTAGATAAAGTTGAACAGATGGGCGCCGATGTGATCAAGAGCAGGGTCACAAATCTTGAGTTTCATCCGGAGGATGTGGTGATCTATCATGAGAGCGGTTGCCTCTCCGCCGATGTCATGGTCGGGGCTTTCGGACTTGATAGCACTTTGAGGTCTGTGCTGAGGAAGATCACACCATACCACCCTCCCGGATACCTCGAAGCGGTTGTGACCAGGCTTCACCCGAAAGACATAGGTTATGTCGATGCATTCGAAGGAAGAATCCACGCTTACCTCCCACGATTCCCCGAAGTCGAGTTTGCCGCCCTCGTTCCAAAAGGGAATCACATAAGTATCGTTGTGGCCGGGGACAAGGTGAACATCAAGGTCCTCAAGCGTTTCCTTGCGTTGCCGGAGGTGAGTTCAAAAATCCCATTCGATTATGAGGTCACGCATGTATTCAAGGGCGCGTTTCCGAATGAAACGGGCAAGGGGATCTACGGCAACAGATACGTACTCATAGGCGATAGTGCGGGGCTAGTCAGACCTTTCAAAGGTAAGGGGATAAACTCCGCGGTCATAACCGGTTATCTGGCGGCCCGCAACATCCTTGATGTGGGGATCTCAAAGAGGGCTTTCGAGAACTTCTATGAACAATGCAAGTTCCTTACACAGGATCTCTGGTACGGAAGATTCGTGAGGGCATTTGTAAATTTTTTCTCAAACCACATGGATCTTAAACCCTTCCTGAGAGCGGCGAAAAAAGATGTGGTGATGAGGGAGGCACTTTACAATTCGGTGTCAGGTGAGGATACTTACAAGAATATCGTGAGAAGCTGCCTGAATCATAAAACGTTCCTATCGATCCTGTCAGGATACATGCATTAGCCGTCAGGTGCCTCAGGCTCATGCAGACGCTTGCTATTGTTATTATCGTTTCTGACAGTTCGAGGTCTCTTCCTCTCGAGCCTCCTGAATTTGCGCTCAAACTCCTCCATGGTGGAAAATCCAAGTTTCTTTGCAATCGACTCGATCGAAAGATCTGTCTGTACGATCAGGCGGCGGGCCTCCATGATTTTTAAATAATCGAGTGTCGAGACATCATGATCCATGAAATGTTTCCCTTCCGTTAAAATGTCCGATTCAGATGGAGCTTGATTTAAGGCTCCTCTATTATATATATTTGACGAAAGGCGAAAATCTTTCATCTGCAGTGAATTTTTTTAAGGGACTGTGAAAATGGGGCTTTTTCCCACATTGACTGATGCGAGAATTAAAATCTGTCTCATTTGTTACGCTCTCCTTCCACATGTTCCCACGCTTTTCGGGACATTCACAATAGGCGCCTCGCCCGCCCGTTCCACTGAATTACCTGTTGAAGAAGCAATTTCAAAGGAGAATACGTTTGGGACAGACGTTTGGGATTTGAGCCGTGACGAGGCAATTTCACTCATCGATAGCCTCCAAACAGAGGTTCAACTTAATCGTTTTATTGGAAATTATAAGCTGGCGGAGGAGAATGACTCTATCCAGCTCGAGCTGGGAAAGATCTTTTATGAAAAAAGTGGTGATAGCTCTTTTCTGGAGGTGACACGGGCCCTGGAGAGGAAGCTGAACTTATCCCGTCTGAATAGGATGAGGATGATTCATGGAAGTTTTGATAGAAATGCCCAGATAGATTCGCTCCTCGCCGTTCGTGATGTCTATGTGAGACACGGCCTGAGAACCCAGGAGCTCACGACAGATCTGTTGCTAGGGGAGTTATATATTGCCTTCGCTAGGGCCGATTGCCCGAAAGCACTTGCCCGGTTTTTGAATGCGCTGACCATTGCGAGAGAGGAGAACTTACACTCGTGGGAAGCTCATTCCCTCATCGGATTGGCGCGTCTTTTCAAGGTGATCAAACGAGACGATATAGCAAGGGAGTATTTCGAGAAAGCCCGAGAAATTGGCGAGAGGATTGAGGACCCGATAGTGTTATATAGAGCGCTTTATGGGCTCGCCTGGATTGAGCTTGCCATAGGTGATCCGGCGGTTGCCTACCGTAAATTCATGGAGGCAAGAGAGTTATCGACCACAGTATTCTTGAGGAGAGATGATGGCACCATCCATTACGCCCTGGGGGAGGCCATGCGGAAGATGGGAGATATGGAAGCTGCTCTCGGGGAGTTGAACCGTGCAAAGGAATGGGCGCAGGAGAAGGGTTTTGAAATCGCTTTACTGGACATTTCCTTCTCGATTGGACAGATCTATGAGGAAACCGGATCATTGGAAGATGCGAAAGAATTGTATGAAGAAATCATTTACTCCGCAGCGGACTCATGCATGAGCTCGTCTCAGTGGAATGCGGCTCTCCGCCTCGGAATCATGGCTGAGCGGGAGGGATACATACAGGATGCGATGGACTGGTACAGGAATGCTATCTCGTGCCTTGAGTTTTACCGGGGGAAAATGGGATTGGAAGAATTGAAACTCCCTTTCCTTGAGAATAAGATGCTGCCTTATGAGCGTCTCATAGGGCTTTTGTATCGCGCCAGCAGGGGATCACAATCGAAGGGAAAAATCGAGGAGATGGCCCTCGAGTACTGCGAGAGGTCGAGGATGAGAAGCTTTCTCGATGTGTGTGGTATGAAGCCCCCCTGGCCTGAAGCGGAGGTGGAGGAGGAGCTCGTTGGGAAAGAGAGACTATTGCTTCAAAGGGTTAACCAGTTGAGGATGAGGCTCATATCAGGTAGCGCTTCTGCTTCCGACAGGGAGATGGCACTGAAGGAAATAGAAGATCTCAAGCTGGCTCTGGTGGAGCTGAGGCTCTCGAGAGAACTCTCTACCTCCAAAGATGCGGCTGGATCAGGCTATCCGGATATCCTGATGCTGGATGATGTGAGGAAAAAGATTCTTGACCCCGGCACATGCATTCTTGAGTACTTCGTGGGAGATGAATCTTCCTTCGCCTGGTTGTTAGAACAGGATGGAATCAGAATGGTTGAGCTCCCTCAACTCTCGCACGAATACCGGCCAGCTGGTCTGTACATCGATCTGCTTTCTCAGGGAGACCAACCACATTCCTCTATTGGCAAAAGACTCTACAGAGATCTCATCGGTCCCTTTGAAGATGATATCCTCAGCAAGAGCTCTCTTATAATCGTGCCTGATGGTGCGCTCAATTACCTTCCCTTCGAGAGTCTCGCCATCGATAATGGAAGTCATACAGGCGATGATATCAAATATCTGATCGATGAGTTCGAAATCTCCTATGCCCCTTCGATCTCGACACTGCTCGCTCTCCTGGACAGGCCGGCTTCACGTTCAGGGTCCCGAGACAGGATCCTTGCACTTGGAGATCCCGTGAACGGCGAGGAAACCGGGTTCTTAGAAAGGTTCGTTGGTGCAATTACAGCCGGCCGTGAGGATGAACAGCTCGTTTCATCATCTATTTCGAAGGCATGGGCCTTTCCCAGGCTCAAGAAATCGGGCGATGAAGTGAAGAGAATCGCCGCCATGTTCCCGGAGGATAGGCGGACCGTGCTTCTCGGAAAAGAGGCTCATGAAGCGGCTTTTAAAAAATTGCCACTGGATGAATATCAGATAATACACTTCGCTACACATGGCATATATGACGATCAGAGCCCTGAATTTTCTGGACTTCTATTCTCTCGTGACCCTGACCGTGATGGTGAGGATGGGCTCCTGGTGGTGGATGAGATCAGCCAGATGAAGCTAAGTGCATCCCTGGTTGTACTCTCAGGCTGCGAGACGGGCCTCGGGAATTATGTTCGCGGGGAAGGAGTTGTCGGTCTCACACGGGCCTTTCTCACTGCCGGTGTCTCCTCGGCGGTCGTCAGCCTCTGGGAAGTGGACGATGAGAGGACGGCTGACTTCATGGAAGAATTTTATAGAGGTTACAGAAGCGGTCTCGCAAAGAGAGAAGCCCTGAGTGCTGCGAAGAGGCGCATGAGGCGGAAAGGTAAAAATAGCACTGAATGGGCGCCGTTTGTCCTGACAGGGGACTACAGATAAGGATCACGGACGGGGTCAATCGGCCTCGATTGAGAAGGATGAGACCGGCGAAGCCGATAGCAGCCGGCCGTTATCGTCCTTCGCTTCTACTTTCCAGTAATAGGTTTTGTTCTGTTCGAATGGCCCTTCTCTGGTGATGTCGATCTCTATGTTATACTGAGCCGTCTCGGAGGAGAAGATCACGTCTCCTTTTTCATCGAATACCAAGAGGGTATAGGAGGAAGCCTTAAGCGAGGAATCCCAGTTAAATGACAGGCTGGTTTCTTTTTGAGTTCCCCTGGGTCCTATCAGGGTGATGGAAGAGCCGGATATCTGCCGGCCCCTTTTTGTTGCCGGCTCATTTGACAGGTAATGGAACGTTGCGGTGAATGCGAGTAAACATACGGCTGCTGCTATGGCAGGGATGTACCACTTCCTTCCGCGGGAGGTCTTTCTCTTCGCCCTTGAGCGAGTGATGTGCCAGAGTGGTGCAGTATCATAAAGGTCTTCGAAGCATTCATCGCACCGAAGGATGTGCTCCTCCAGCGATATCTTCTCTTCCTCGGGCAGGATCCCCAGTTCGTATGCTCCCAGCAACTCATGCAAGTGCGGTTTGCTACATCTGCTTTCGCTCATCTCCACTCCCATCCAGCCTCGTCGGGGTTATTCAATCTTGCTCCCATTATATATATTTGACGAGCCCGGAAAATCTTTCAAAAATTTTCAAATTTTTCATCCTCAGAGATTCTTCTCTTTTAACGCCTGTTTAATCAGCTTGCGCCCTCTATGGACCCTGCTGTAGAGTGCCTCCTTCGTTTTTAATCCCATCTCTTTTGTAATCTCATCCTGAGAATATCCATCCAGCACCATCTTCACAATCCTTGAAAAATCTCCGTCTAGGTTATTGCAAAGTTCCAGGATTTCACTCTGGTATATATACGTCTCTATCTTCTCCAGGTGATCGTAAGCAGGATCCTCAAAGTCCTTTGCTCTGTACTTCTTCTCTGTTTTTTCACCCTGATAATGGTTACCTATCATATTTCTGAGGATGGTGAATGTGAGGGGCAGTATCTCATCGTGTGAACGCAAGGTGGAGAGCTTACGGAGTAGCACGAGAAGCGTATCCTGGACTATATCCTGAACTGCCCACCCAGGAACCCTTTTTCGAGCTACCGAGGTGATTCTCTGCTCAAGGAGAGAGAGTAAGGTTTCATACCTGCTATCTGTGCTTTTGCATTCGAGCAGAGCTTTGAAGGGTGAATCCTTCTGCATGGTACAATACCTGTTGGATACACTGAATGATACTTGAAACATTATACCATAAATTCAACACTAAATCAAGCTGGTTGAAGGGCGGACTGGCATGTGGGAGAGGGATGGCTAAATAGGCTCGTGGTGTTACAGCCTCTCGGTGCCATCCCTCTGACCGCAGGCATAGCTACAGGTGACCGTACTTGCCTCTCCGTTATGGCGAAATGAAGAGATTTAGTTAATATTACGCGTGTGACAGGAAACCTCCATTTCCAGCCATGCCATGTTTCGCAGAACGATTCTCATTTAATCATTTTGTCTCAGCACACACTGAATAGAACTTGAGCATTCCTCCAGATTCTCCCGTCTGCGTGCGTAGCGAAACGCTCAGGCTAGTCACGGTCATATCAGATCCTGAGTCCAGAATCTGCCATCCCAGATCTCCTGACCAGTCGACAACAATGTCATCAACAGGCTTGGTAACGCTGTTCCAGACAGCCACCCTTTCCACATAAAGGTCGCCGCTTAGAGATGTATCCAGATTGATGGCTATATGTCTGGTCCTTTTCAATCCGTTATTCCCTTCGGTACAAAGCCAACCAGCGAACGGATATGCAAGTACAGGTCACCGTACGGAGTTTGCAGGGGCGGATCCAGGATACCGAAGAATCCCACGCAGCCATTACACGTATCAGCAGAAGGATGGACTTCGATCAAAGTCTCATCCTGGTTTGAGGACAGCCAACTTCACTTACCTTGACATGAGATGTCGTGCATCTAATATTCTCAGGGGCGTACGTAAAAAGTGCTATGCTCATAGTACGCAAGAGAGCGTATCGATTAGTGGCTTTAAAATAGTGGATGATCCGGGAAACAGTGACCGATTACAGAAAGCTTGATATTACAGAGAGATCAGGTGTGATCATGCTAGATGGCGCTTACGGGAGCAATATCATTGGAATGGGTCTAGCGCCCGGAAGGCCGCCGGACGAGTGGAATATCACAGAGCCAGACAAGGTGCGGATGCTCCATAGCGAGTACATTGATGCAGGGAGCAGCATCATCACGACAAACACTTTCGGATCGAATGCGGTCAAGCTGGGAAGAAGCGGCCTGAGTGATAGGGTCCATGAGCTGAATCTCAGGGGAGCGAGGATTGCCCGGGAAGTGGCCGATAAGAGGGCACTCGTGGCCGGCGATATAGGCCCGACAGGGGAACTCCTCGAACCGTACGGAACTCTGACAGCGGAGAGTGCGAAGAAGAGTTTCATCGATCAGGCGAAGGCGCTCTTCGAAGGGGGAGCTGATCTTATCATAATCGAGACCATGTATGACCTCAGGGAAGCGCTCCTGGCCCTCGAGGCTGGTCTCGAAGCCACGCCTCTGCCCGTCGTTGTCTCCCTCTCCTTCGAGAGGAAAGAGACCGGTTTTGTGACTATCATGGGAAACCGTGTCGAAAGTTCCTTCACAGAGCTAGCAAATGCAGGGGCATGTGTCGTAGGGGCGAACTGCAGTATAAGCAGCTCTGACATGGTCGACCTCGTTCGTGTGATGGTGGATTCCACTTCTCTACCGGTCGTCGCACAACCCAATGCAGGATTGCCATCCGTCGAGGGAGGAAATGTGAGATATGAGACCGATCCGGTTGAGTTTGCCTGTGATATCATGAGAATGATCGATATCGGCGCGAAGGTTGTGGGTGGCTGCTGCGGAACGAATCCTGAGTTCATGAGGGTGCTGCGGGAGAAGCTGGATGAAAGAGAAAACGGCAATTCTTCTGAATGAGTTGCGGTATTTCCTGGAAGATGGGGAGATTTACAGGCTCCTTGGCTACAGAAGGGGGAGGGTGACATCGAGGGAGGAAGTAAAAAGCGCTGTGAAAAGTATGAAAGAAGTCTCTGAGGGTCTTATAAGAGCAAGGGGTGCCTATATTATTTTGTCCCCTGAGGGAATCAAAGAGAGGGGACCTTTCCGCCTGGCCGAGAAAGTTGGTCTGGGGCTCTGCACGATTGGAAGTACCCTCGAAGAGAGGGTACGTGCTCTTTTCAACGAGGGAAGGTATCTCGAGGGTCTCGCCCTGGACACCATAGGGTCTGTTGCGGTCGAAAGCGCAGCCGATCAGCTCAATTTCCATATATGTGACCGGGGAGAAAGCGGGGGACTCACCGGTGACAGGAGGTTCAGCCCCGGGTATGGGAGCTGGTCACTTGAGCATCAGAGTCTTTTCTTCGAGCTTCTACCTCACAAGGACCTGGGAATGACCCTCACACCTTCATTTATGATGGTACCCAGGAAGTCGATCTCATTCGCAGTGAACCTGATGAAGGGTGGAGAAATCCGAAGTTCTTCAAGGTGCTCGAGGTGTGGAATGCGGGACTGCCCGTTCCGTGAAGACGATGAAAGGGGCGATGTGTGAGACCCGGTCTTCAGCTGCTCGAGAACACACTGCTGGAGGATATAGTAGATGAAGCGATCAGTGTGCTCTCCCGTATAGGAGTGTTCATCGAGGATGAAGAGGTGATTGAACTCCTCCACGGGTCGGGGGCGAGAGTGGAAGGGGAGAGGAAGAGGGTGTGCATACCGGAGGAATTGATCGAGAGGTGTCTTCAATCGGCGCCTTCATCGGTCGAGGTGTTCGATGCCGCAGGCAACAGGGTTATGGAGCTGGAAGGCGAAAAAGTGCACTACAACCCGGGTTCCGCTGCACTATGGATTCTCGATCCCGAGACGCTCAGGGAGAGAAAGCCTGTGAGCAGGGACCTGATAAACCTCGCAGTGATAGTCAACGAGTGTTCCAACCTCGCAGCCCAGAGCACCTCCATGATTCCGGATGATGTTCCGAGAGACGTTGCAGACAGGTACCGTCTCTTCATCGCTCTTCTCTTTTCCCGAAAACCGACTGTGACTGGTACCTTCGCTCACGATGCATTCCCTACGATGAAGGAGATGCTCAGCATAGTCGCAGGAGGTGAGAAAGAACTGGAGAAGAAACCCATTGCCATATTCGATGCCTGCCCCTCCCCGCCATTGATGTGGAGCGCGCTCACCTCCAAAATCCTGCTCGGTTGCGCCAGAAGCGGACTCCCTGCAGAGCTGGTATCGATGCCTCTCACTGGAGCTGTTGCCCCGGTCACACTAACCGGAACCATCGTACAGCATACCGCCGAAAACCTGAGCGGTGTCGTGATACACCAGCTCGCGGGTCCCGGCTCGCCCATCATCTACGGGGGTTCCCCTTCAGCCTTCGATATGAGGAAAGGTACGACACCAATGGGAGCGGTTGAGACGATGATGATAGATGTCGCGTATTCACAGATCGGAAAACACTTAGGTCTGCCGACTCATGCGTACATGGGGCTGAGCGATTCGAAGCTGGTAGACGCTCAGGCAGGATTCGAATCA
This sequence comes from Candidatus Glassiibacteriota bacterium, assembly GCA_046760905.1. GTDB lineage: Bacteria > Gemmatimonadota > CAZMKB01 > CAZMKB01 > CAZMKB01 > JBHIFB01. The sequence continues at coordinate 20,231 of JBHIFB010000030.1, forward strand.
GGCGGAGGGATCATTCTTGGGGGTCTTGCCGGTATCAACCTTATATCCGGCCCCGGTATGCTCGACTTCGAAAGCTGTCAGAGCCTCGAGAAGCTCCTGATCGATGATCAGATTTGTCAAATGGCGTTCAGGCTGCTTGATGGTGTGAAACCGAGAACCAGCCCTATGGGATTCGACGTGTTAAAAGCTGCGGTTGAAAGCGGTAAGCCAGGTGAATACTTTCTCACTTCCCCCGACACACTCAGATGGTTCAAAGAGGAGCTCTCTTTTCCCGATGTCCTGGTGGACAGGTCTGATTACGGGGGATGGCTCGAAGATGGGGCGGAGGATGCCTATGAGAGGGCGCGGGCCCGGGTTGCCGAGCTCACCGCAGATAGACCCAAACCGGTGCTGGGGGATGAGAAGGTTGCTGGCCTTAAGGAGATCATGGAAAAGGATCTCTCCTCGGCAGGAATGGACCGGCTACCGGAGCCGCTTTTACAAATTCTCCCCTAGTTACCTGCTGCTTGATCAGGAGTCTTTGTGTCCGACATCCCCGAACCAGCTCCCTTCGAAGACGCAAGGAGGGTGGCCAGAAATACAATCATCCTCCTTGCGAGTAAGTTTATAAGCAAACCGCTCTACCTAATATACATCTTCCTTATAGCACGGGCTCTCGGCGTAGAAGATTTCGGCAGGTACTCGTTTGCCATCACCTTCGCCGGCTTCTTCGTGATTCTTGCCGATTTCGGGCTCAAGACACCCGTTCAGAGGGCCATTGCCAGAGATAGAGACCTGACATCTCTCTACCTTATCAATGCATTATGGATAAAAGTCGTTCTAACACTCGTTGCGATAGCCGTCTTTTATGGGACGGTGGTGATATCAGGGTACGGCTCTCTGTATGGCGCGATCCTCTATGTGGCGCTTGCTATCGTTGTCATCGATTCCGGCTCCCAGATGCTCTATCAGGTCTTCAGGGCACACGAAGTCATGCATTACGAGGCCGTGGTGAATGTATTGAGGCTTGCATTCATGCTGATTTTGACTCTGCTGGTGATAGAGATGGGTTACGGTTTGATGACGATTCTTCTCGTTATGCTCCTCTCGATAACTCTTGCCCTTTCCTTTAATTCCGTCATCTACTCGAAGAAGTGTTCCACAGGCGGGGGGAGGTGTGACTGGAAGGTTGCCCGAAATTTTCTGAAGATGGCCGTGGTTTTCGGGCTCGGTTCCGGGCTTTATACTCTATACAGCAAGATAGACATCGTGATGCTTGAGAGGATGGTGGGTCAGCGCTCTGTGGGTCTCTATGCAGCCGCATACACGTTGCTCGAGAACCTGGAGATTATATGCGTTGTCTATATAGCGGCTTTCATGCCACATCTTTTTAGAACTCTCACTGTCTCAAAGGAGAGGGCCCTGCACCAGAGTGGCAGGTCCATAGGCTATCTCCTTCTCATCGGGCTCCCGACTGCAACAGGGCTTTCAATGCTTTCCGGGGATGTGATCGAACTCCTCTACGGTGCTGATTTTGCCCCTTCAGCGGAAGCCCTCGCGGTGCTGATCTGGGCGGTTCCTGTCAAATACACTTTCATGGTGCTGTCGGCTTTGCTTATAGCGCTCGACAAGGAGAAAACCGGTCTTTACACAGGCACTTTGGGTGTCTGCGTGAACATCCTTCTCAACATGTTGTTAATACCCCTATATGCCCACCTCGGCGCCGCAATCGCTACCTTAATAACTGAGACATTGATACTCGTCTTTCAATGCTGCTTCGTGCACAGATATGCAGGGGTGATACCGCTGCCTGTCGGATCGATCAAGCTGGTCGCTTCGAATGTGATTCTCGCAATCTGTATATGGCCTATCCGTGATTGGGGCCTTCTTCCGGCGGCCCCTATCGCGATCCTTGCCTATGCCTTTTTGCTTTATATCACGGGATTTTTCACCACCGGAGAGGAAGATTTCCTGAGAGAAATGATTGGAAGCCTCAGGAACAGGCTTGGTAACTCTGCGGATAAAAACAATGGTTAAGAGGCTAGCCCCGTGATCTTCAGATTCTTCCCGCCTTCAAATCCCTTCATTCGTTTAGCAGCGCTCTTGTTCCACAGGCTGATGAACTCCTCGTAATCCTCCCCACCGTTGGGCGTTGCATCCTTCACCTTGTTCTCTATTATCCTGACAAACAGCGGTGTGAGACCCGGGTCCAGAATCTGACCCGCCTCCTTTTTCATAATTGAGATCGCCTGCTTTATAGAGAGAGCGGGTCTGTAAGGCCTGTCCGTTGTGAGGGCATCGAAGAAATCGCAGAGGGCGATGAGCCTCGCACCGAACGGAATCTCTACACCTGCCAGACCTTCCGGATACCCCTGGCCATTGTACCGCTCATGGTGATGAATGATGAGCGGCTTCACTTCCCAGGGGAAGTCGATGTTTGCCAGCTTCTCCAGCCCCCAGCCGGGGTGCTTCTTGATCTCGGCAAACTCCTCTTCGGTCAGCCGGTCGGGCTTTGAGAGTATCCTCTTCGGGACCTTCACCTTTCCAAGGTCATGCAGGAATGCTGCGAGAAGGATCGTCTTTTTCTGCTCCTCGTCAAGATCCAGCTGTTCGGCGAGCTCCATCGCGTAACTTGCCACCCTCTGTGAGTGACCGTACGTATAGGTGTCCTTCGATTCGACCGCCTCCCCCATCGACTGCGCGATATTGAAATAGATCTCCTCGAGCTCGTAGATCTTCTTATCAACGTCCTCGAGATACTTCCTTGCCTTCAGGTCACGGAATGCCTGGAATGATTTTCCAAGAGCTGCGAGCGCCTCCTTGCTGTCGCCCCTTGCCTGGTAGAGGAGACCTTCTTCCCTGAGCGATTCAGCGACTCCGAGCGGGTTGTGGCACTCCGTATTTATCCTGACACTTTCATTTAGGTGGTAAAGCGAGAGGGAGTATTTTTGCATTTCCCTGTAGATGATCCCATAGAGTTTGAGCGCCTCTGCAATGCCGAGCTTGTCCTTTATCCTGTTCAGGATTTCAAACGCCTCTTCGCATCTCTCCCTTGCCTCCTCAAGCTCGTTAAGCTTAAGGGAAGCTTCGGCCCTGTTGAGGTTGATAGTCGCGGTCAGGCGGATGTCTCCGGTGGACCTGGCCATTTCCAGGCTCTTCTTGAAATACCTGTTGGCCGTTGGGAGATCATCCTTGTCACGGTAAGTCATTCCGATGTTGTTGTATGTTTCTGCCAGACCTCTCAGGTTGCGCATTGTTCTAAGCAGCGGTATGCTCTTCTCATAACAGCATATGGCCTCTTTCCATTCGCCCAGGATGTTGTACATGGCTCCGAGGTTGTTGAAAAGCTGGGCTCTGAGCTTATGTTCCTGCCTGGCGGTTGCTATCTGAAGCGCCTTCTCGTAGCAGGATTTGACCTTCTCCCACTCCCCCCTTTCGAGATGAACAGTACCCATCGCGCACATCGCGTAAGCGACTGCGAGCTCATCCCTCGCCGATTCGGCCACCTCCAGGCTGTTCGTGTAGTGGTCGAGCGCGGCGGACCACTCGCCCCTCTTGGAGAATATATGGCCTGTTCTCCTCTGCGCTTCCGCAGTGAGGCTGTCTTCTCCGCACGCTTTGCTGAGATCGAGCGCTTCGCCGAACCGTTTGAGCGCGCTGTTGTACTCACCGATTAAGTCGAGCCTTATTCCCTCATCGATAAGCTCTCTTACTCTATGTACATGGTCGCCGTTCATTGTCTTGGCCTGGGACTACATTTCACCTACCCCGATCATAGGCGGTAAACCGCAAATTTCGTTCCCTTAAAAGCTGCGCTGGCTTCCAGCTCGCTCTTACTCCCGTGAAAGGGCATACCTGGAGAAATGCTTGACCCAGAAGTACAGCTTTTCATTCTTGCGGTCCACTTTAGAGGGAACGATCTTGGGTCTATCACCGCTCAGGTACCACACCTTGATCTTCCCGCTGTATAAATCGGAGAGATCTGCCTTGCTGAGTGACACCTGTATCTTGACCGGTCGCTTGAATTTCTTTCCCTCGGGACCGAAATCAAACAGGAACACGCTGGGATCAGGAATCATCACCCAGAGTTCATCACCCTCACCGTCATCCTTATTCCTCGTGATTATCTTGACATCGCTTCTGTCAAGCGTTTCGTCAGACCTCGTTTTGAGGATCATATCCCCATCGAAGGCGAGGCCATCGGAAGCTGTCAATTCGAGTTGCTCACCCTCTCCACCACCCGGTCGCATGGGGTTTCGATCCGCGTCAGCACAGCGGAGAAACGAGAGCGCCAGGAAAAGGAGGAGAGAAAGAAACGGGAATAGAATGGATATCTTGTTCCTGGACATCATTTCCTCCTTTCAGAAGCCCGTTCATTTCCCGACTCGGTTCTCTGTAACAGTCCACGAAAAAAGGCCGCCAACTGATGAATTGTCTCATCCATTGGCGGCCCGACTGGCGTGCCTCTGACCACCCAGAGGTTTAGCCTCGTAGCTTTGCGTCCTTTGATTTCCCAAAGTTTGCCATGAGCAATGGACTGTTTTACCCCGGCTTTAAAGCAATATATGTGCCAATTGTGGCATATTGTACCTTATTTTTTTAATTTACTGTTTTCAAACAGCTTGTGAGTTAGGTGAGAGGTGTACGAAATCGTCAGTTTTCAGGATAGTTATGAAAATGGTGTGAAAGATTGTAACCAGAGCTGACAAAAATTTCCCTCTTGATTCCGATTCGTTGCCATTGCGGGACTTTTTATGGGGTGTGAAAGGAGTTTAGACAGGGAAAAAACTTCATTGTCCCCCCGCGGATTCCCTCCTGTAGATCTCCTCGATCTCCTTTCTAAAGTGTGCTGAGATGACAGACCTCACCGGCTTCATGGTGACGGTGAGCTCTCCCCTGTCAACGGAAAATTCCCTTGAGAGCAGCATGCAGTTTTTAACCCTCTCCTTCGGTGAGAGGTGAGAGGAGGCCCTATCTATCTCTTTTCGGATGAGATCCACGGTCTTCTCCGCTTCTATGACCAGACCGGGGTCTGTGCCTTCTTCGAATTCCATACCCAGATGATTTGCTATCTTCTCAACATCAGGCACAACAAGGGCGGCGATAAAGGGAAAACCGTTTCCGACGAGTACGACATCCTTTATATAGGGGCTTCTCTTTATCCTCTGTTCGATCCAAGCAGGAGCTACGTTCACACCCCACGAAGTGATGATGAGTTCCTTCTTTCTACCCCGGAGGTAGAGGAAGCCCTCTGAATCGATCGTTCCCAAATCACCAGTGTGAAGCCATCCGTCCACAAGCACTTTCTGTGTCTCCTCCTCCATGTTCTGGTAACCCAGCATGATGTTCTCTCCTCTCACGAGAACCTCCCCGTCATCGGCTAACGCTATCTTGACACCCGGCAGTGGCAGACCGACGGATCCAAACCTGAAGGAACCTGGCCTGTTCACTGCGCAGGTAGGGGAAGCCTCGGTGAGTCCGTATCCCTCAAGCAGCAGCATCCCGCAGCCGAGGAAAAACTCTGCGATGTCTGTATCGAGTGGAGCTCCACCTGAGATGAAGAGTCTCACTCTGCCTCCCGTTTTTGCCCGTATCTTCCTGTAGACGAGGATGTCTGCGATGGATCTCAGCCATCGCAGGTAGAATGGGAGTTCATCGCAGGTTGATAGTATGCGTCCAGACCTCTTGGCCAGGGTAATGGCCCAGCCGAATATCGATCGTTTCAGCCAGCCCAGAGTCTCAGCCTTTTCTCTAATCGACTGCTCCATCCTCTCATACAGCCTCGGTACGCTCACCAGGATTGTGGGCTTCACTTCCTCGAGGTCTCTGGCCACCGTATCGACCGATTCGGCGTAGGCGATCGTCGCACCGCTGTAGAAGATTGCGAGGAAACCGGCGGTCCTCTCAAAGGCGTGGCTGAGGGGCAAAAACGATAGACACCTGTCACTTTCGTCCACTTTGAGGGCCTCGGTCATGGCGATTACATTCGATGTGATGTTCTTATGACTCAGCCTCACACCCTTCGGCAGCCCGCTCGTTCCGGAAGTGTACATGATTGTGGAAAGGTCATTCTTGTCAACTGAGAGTGCATTCTCCACGAATTTCTCTTCCCCTCTTTGGGGCAACTCAATTCCAAACAGGACGAGTTCTTCTAGCGAGATTGTTCCTGCAACCGGTGGGTCACCTTCCATTACGAAGATGGGAAAATCACTTGTGATTTGCCGCTTGCAATCCATTATTTTTTCAGCCAGTTCTTTCGAAGACACGACCGCATGGCCCACATCGGCATCCCTGAGGATATGTGCAGTCTGGGTCGGGGTTAGAAGCGGCGAGATAGGAACAGTGACGCCTCCAGCGCAGGAAATAGCCAGATCCGATGCAGCCCATTCGATCCTGTTATCCGACACGAGAGCGACCCTGTCACCCTTTCTCAAACCATGCACCTGGAGACCAAGTGAGAGTTCGATCACCATTCGCCTGAATTCTTCCGTTGAAACGGACTCGAAACCGTCTTCTCCCCTCACCATGAACGCCGAAGGATTGGAGAATTTGCCTGTCGCATAGAGGAAGAGGGAAGGGATCGTTAACTTGCTCTGGACCGCGCATCTTGTGAGCACAGATTTGTCTTTATACATCTCGACCCTCTCAATTCACCATCATTCGGCATTATATTACCGCATTGGGCTTTTGTCAATCAATCAAAAGGAGGTCCCTGAAAAATCCAAAAATATGAGCGACCCAATTTACTCATACATGGCCGAGCAGGCGAATCGATAAGATGTGAGTTCCGTATGGAAGCAGTCTCAGATCCCTTGAATTGACCGGATGAAATACTTAAAATGTAGACGGATGAAGGCACAGATTCTATAGTTATTACATCAAATCATGTCAACCCGTCAATAATTACAGGTCGTGGAGTTTACCCATAAATTTGAAATTTCTTTCTGTAACTGTTAAAATGGATGGAGGTTAGAGTTCAGTTTAACTGGAACTTAGAGCCCTTAAGTTCGACGCTTCGCATTGACCCACCTAAGTGGTCGCGTTCTCAATTACGGTAACATATTATAACTCTGGGAAGCGACCACTGTGTGGGGGTCTGGGGGAACGAAGCCGTTCCCCCAGGGGTGACAGCGAGGC